>JAYQWI020000343.1:0-7070 GCA_035871815.2 Candidatus Parabeggiatoa communis | reverse complement strand
CAGTTGGAATAAAATCATTTTTAATTTGTAGATTGTGAGGGTGTCAAAAAAAAAGGGCTTATCTCAATAAAGCATGGAAACGAGAAAACTTAAACCAATAGAGAACCAACACTATGAAGAAAGTGGCTCCTTTACGTTATGATGTGATTTTTAAAAAGGCTTTCACCCACCCAAACCTGTTTACCGCATTAGTCAAGGATTTTATTGGCATCGAATTGGAAATTGATGAGGTAGAACATGACAAAGTTTTTGTACCACCGGTGGGCAATGTGGCAACCAAGTTTGATTTGTTTGCTGAGGATAAAAAGAATCGGGTGATTGTTACAGTACAACATGCGGATTATTCAGATTCTTATGAGCATTTTTTATACTATCAATGTCGTGCGATGATAGAAACCATTATCAGTTCTAAGCATTACCGTTTTCCAATGACGGTGTTCACATTAGTTTTCTTTACGGGTAAAAAAACGCCTAGTCCAGATAGTGGCATTATCGTACATGACTTTGAACCCAGAGATTTTGTAAGCGGTAAATTACTGACAGATATTTATTCGCGTAAACATAAGCTGTTTTTTGTCTTTACCAATGACTCGACAGCTGACAAGGCCCCAGTGCCACATCGCGAATGGATGCAAGCGATTTCTGATAGCCTAGATAAGCAAGTAGATGAGGCTAAATATACTAATCCTGCCATTCAAGCACTTTTTGAGGTGATTGAGATCGATAAAATCACACCGGAAGAACGCGCTCGTATGAAGGAAGAGGATAATCAGGCGGAACTGGAAACACAAGCGTTTAAAGAAGGTGAGGAAAAGGGATGGAAAGCGGGTAGGCTGGCTGAAAAAGAAGAAACGGCTCGCAACTTAATGGCCCTTGGCACCTTAACAGAAGAACAAATCGCCAGTACAACCGGTTTGAGTTTGGAAGCGGTTAAAGCATTGTCAAACTAACGACATAATAGGAGAGCAATTACTCGGGCCAAATCTGACAGGTTTTTGAAACCTGTCAGGTTTTAATTATTTATTCAACTTATTCACTCACTGACGTTGACAGTGTCCTGCGTTTTGACAGTTACAATGGTTTCCACAGCCGCCACCTTCTTCTCGTGCGGGGCCAAATTCTGGGTGTTTGATGGCATACCAGCGTGTTATGTGTTGTATAACCACCCAACCGAGTACTAGGCATAAGGTGAGGAACATTGCGATGAGGTAGTGTGTCATTTGAAGTCCAACCCGGCAAAGCCCATGAATGTTAATGATAATAAACCGGCCAACATGAGACTTAATGCGGCACCTTGCGCGATTGTGGGTACATTGGCTAATTCTAATTTTTCTCGTAATCCGGCCATTAATACTATGGCTAAGATGAAGCCGGCCCCTGCGCCTAAGCTATAGGCTAAGGATTGCATAAAGTTGTATTCTTTTGCGGTTTGAAATAACGCTAAGCCTAAAATGGCGCAGTTGGTGGTTATCAGGGGTAAGAAGATGCCTAATGCACGAAATAAGCTGGGACTCAATTTCTTCATGCTCATTTCAATCAGTTGTACGGCTGAGGCGATGACGGCGATGTAGCTGATGAGGCGTAAAAATTCAATATCAAAGCCGATTAATAAGAGATTGATAAAATAAGCGCAGATGGAACTGACGAGCATGACTAAGGTGGTGGCCAGGCCCATTGACCAGGCGGTTTGTAATTTGCCTGATACGCCTAAAAAGGGACAAATGCCTAAAAATAAGGCCAACACAAAGTTGTTCATTAAGAAGGCATTGAGAAATATAAAGGATAATGGATCGCTTTGCATGTTGTTTGTCCTGTCAAGCTTTCTGAGATAGGGCTGTTGTGATCTGAGGTGATTGTTTTCTTTCTTTAAACCAGTTAAATAATAATAACCAGGCTCCTAAGACAAAAAAACCTCCAGGTGGGAGTATCATGATAACCCAGGGTTGAAAATCTGTGGCCATGACTGAAAAACCAAGTAAGGTGCCATTACCTAACAGTTCACGTACTGAGCCTAAACACAATAAGGCGAGGGTAAAGCCGAGCCCCATGCCTAAGGCGTTGATTAGGGATTTAAATAAGGGATTTTTGGAGGCATAAGCTTCGGCACGCCCTAAAATAATGCAGTTGACGACAATGAGTTGAATAAATGCGCCCAATGCATTATATAATTCTAAGCTGATCGCTTGAATGATATAGTCTGTGATGGTGACAAAGGTGGCTATAATCACGATATAAGCGGCAATTCGGACTTCTTTTGGTATAAAGGGCTTCAATAATGAAACCAAGGCGCTAGAACACAGTAAGACAAAAGTGGTTGCGATGCCCATCGCAACGGCATTGATGACTGAATTGCTGACGGCTAAGACGGGACACATGCCGAGTAACATGACAAAAACGGGGTTTTCTCGCCAGATTCCGGCCAGAAAAGTATCGGCTGTGATTTCAGTTTCTGATTTTTGCGTGCTTGTCATAATCGCTTTTCCTCTTGTTAGGGAATGCCCTGATTCGTTTTTAATTTTTCGAGATGCGCTTGTAGTCTAGGTAATAAAATCTGCACACTGTCATTCAATGCTTTGCCGACGGCATTGGATGAGACGGTGGCTCCAGAAATGCCGTCAATTTGCCAAGGGGCAGTTTTGTTGCCCTGTTTGACGGTGATTATGGCATGGGCTAAGGCGTTCCCTTCTGCATTCAATTTGCTTTCTAGGGCAATAAAGTTTTGTAAAAAGTGTTTATCTTTGCTGATTTTATCACCTAAGCCGGGGGTTTCTGCCATTTTGATGACGCTTATGCCAATAATACACTGGCAATTGGGGTTATAACCATACAGTAAACGAATCATGTCGGCATAACCTTGTGCCGCAGCTTCGGCGGCAATGCCTTTTAATTGGCCTTTTTTGTCGTAAACGGCATAAATCGGTATGCTGTCTTCTTGTTTTTCTGTCAATAATGCGTGATCGGTGACAAAAAAATCACGTCGAATTTCGCCTTCTGGGATGACTTGGAAAATTGATTTTTCAATCAATTCCCGTTTATTGTCTTGAATGGGTTCTAAAGTCAAATGAAATACAAAGACGACTAAAAAACCTGACAGCATAGAAATGAGGCCTAAGCTCAAAATCATCTTGGAACTGGATGTGCGTTTGCTGATTGTGATACTTTTTTTATCCATGATGTTTCTATTTTTTGACGCTTCCGTAAATACGCGGTTGTGTAATGGCTTCAAGTAATGGCACTGTGACATTGCCTAATAAAATGGCGTACATGATGCCTTCAGGTAAACCGCCAAATAGGCGAATAAGGACTGTGACAAAGCCGATTATAAATCCATATAACCAAATGCCAGTGGGTGTGAGCGGGGCTGTCACCATGTCTGTGGCCATAAAAACGGCGCCTAACATTAAACCGCCTGAAAACAACATAAAAAAGGGATCGGGGTATTTGCTGCCATCGAGCCAATAAAAAAATGCTGAGAGTAAAAATGTTGAGAGTAAAATCGCGGCTGGAATGCGCCAGTTCAACATCTTGCGAAAAGCTAAATAAAGCCCGCAAACTAAAATCAATAAGGCTGAATTTTCACCTAATGAACCGGCTGTCATACCTGTGAATAAATCCAGATTGGCGGTATCAAGCCCTGCAAATTTGAAGTGCCCTAAGGGCGTTGCACTACTTAAGCTATCAATATTCAGTCCTTGAATCCAGCTTGTCACTGGTGTGGGCAAGGAAAATGGAAACGTGAGCGTAGAGGGAATAAACTCAACAAAGCGATTCGTGATATAAGGCGGTGTCCATGTGGTAATCGCGACGGGAAAAGCGGCTTGAACAAAGGCTCTGCCGACTAAAGCGGGATTTAAGACATTAAATCCTAAGCCGCCAAATAAGACTTTTCCTAGCGAGATGGCAATGAAACCGGCAACGACTCCCATCCATAATGGAAAACCTGGGGGTAAGGTTAGGGCTAATAATAAACCTGTGATGATCGCACTATAATCATTCAGTGTGTTTTCTTTATCGCTTAAGTAATTGAATAAGGCTTCTGTTAATAAACAACTACCCGTGACAATAATGAGTAATAGCAAGGCACTCATGCCAAACTGATAAACCGCAAAACCGCAAATGGGTAGTAAAGCATAAACCACATGACGCATGATATCGTTCACGTAGGTGCCGGTTTTGATATGCGGCGATGTGCGTATTTCTATTTCTTGTGGCATAAACAAATCACCTTATTTAGCTGCCATTGCTTTTTCCCGATTAATGGATTTCGCAATTCTAAAATATTGGACTAATGGAATATTGGAGGGGCAAATATAACTGCAACAGCCACATTCAAAACAATCCATTAAATGAAATTTTTTGGCCATTGTTTCGTAATGTCGTTTAGCGGCCAATTGCCCTAACATTGAGGGGTTTAACAAGACGGGGCAAGCTTCAACGCAACGGCCACATTTTATACAAGGATAAATTTTCTGGTTTTCATCTTGTGCCGCGCCTTGATTTAAGACGAGCAAACCTGACACTTGTTTAATGACGGGTACATCTAAGGAGGAGACGGTACTGCCCATCATGGGCCCGCCGAAAACCATATAGCCACTGTCATCTGAAACACCAATTTGTTCTAAAATAAAACGTAAAGGTGTACCTAGAGGGACGATATAATTCCCTGGTTTTTTAACCCCAGGGCCGGTGATGGTAATCAAGCGTTCAATCAAGCCTTGATTTTGTGGTAATAATTTACCCAATTCAGCCAAGGTGGCAACGTTTTGAACGACAGCCCCGACTTGATAGGGAAAGCCGCCTGAAGGCACTTCACGCCCTAATAATACTTTGATCAATAATTTTTCAGAACCTTGTGGATATTTGGTTTGAACCGCTTCTACTGTGATATCCTCAAAGTCAGCATAATGGGCTTGTAAGCTTTTAACGGCTTCAATTTTATTGTTTTCTATGCCAACAATGGCCCGTTTTGCTCCACTGGCTTTCATGGCAATGCGAATGCCTTGCAACAATTGTTCAGGATATTCGCGCATTAAACGATCATCTGTGGTGAGATAAGGTTCACATTCACAACCGTTGACAATTAAGGTATCGACTTCATGGCCTGCGGGGATTGTTAATTTAGCATGGCTGGGAAAACCGGCACCGCCCAAGCCTACCATGCCGCTGTTTTGTATGGCTTGAAGCAGTTCTTCTTGACTTAATACATCAAGATCACGAGGCATCCCATATAAAATACGTTGTGCCGCACCCGTATAGCTTTTAAGCACAATGGCTTCTGTTTTTGGGCCCCGTGCGCTGGGTTTTAATTCAATGCTTTGAATCACACCACTGGCGGGCGAATGAAGCGGCACGGACATAAAACCATCTGCCTTGGCTAAAGGTTCACCGCGCACAACCTCTTGACCCATACGTACAATTGCTTTGGAGGGTTTTCCAAAATGCTGTGCTAAGGGCAAAATCAACTCGGGTGGAAACGGTAAACGTTGAATACCAATATGGCGGGTTTCCTCTTTATGTTCATCGGGATGTATCCCGTGAGGAAAGGTTTTGTAGCTGAGTGATTTAAGCCAGTTGTTCATGATGATTTATTTGTGTGATAAGCGTCAGTGAAAGTCATCCTGTTTACGTTGGGCGCATTTCTAAAAAAAGGGTTATCAAGATAAATCTTGAATGCCCGCTTTTCGTTCCAAGGCCTATTTTCGTTCAAAATTTATTTTGCAGTTATACTTAACACGGGAATAAACTATGGCGTTTTTGTCGTTTTTTTCCACACATAGGCATCAATTTTTTTAACGGTGGACAGGTTGGTTGGCGTGCCAATTTAGAAAATGGTAACCTCCCATTTTCCCCGTTAACTCTATTCGATATTTTCTACAAGCTTCCTTATATTAGGCACTTGCTTATCAAGTTGAGATTGGTTAACAGTGATACTTTTTCCAGCCACTGTTTTTGGCCCAGCCGTCAACCGAGCAATCGGTATGCCCAGTGCGCTAGATACAACTGATGCACTATTAGCATCATTTATCTCATATTGAAACATATTCTGGAATGTTTTGCGAGAATGTGGAGTCGCCGTACCATTTGGGTGTATGCAAAATGTTTGTGCTGATGATTTCCATACCCCCCAAATTTCATCACCAATCTCGTTCACGACGGTCTTAAATGCTGAGGCAGACGACATAGACATTTGTGTTAATCTATTACCAATATACATATAGATAGCCGGCAATGTCATGCGATGCCTTTCTAACTCTATAAAAAATTGAGACTGAGGGTCGCCGGTGTGCCGTCTTACGCCATAAACCAAAGACAATACCGCTTTTACAGCGCGTTTGGAGGAACCATCTGCAGAGAATGGAATCAATAAACGTCCAGCAGCAGTTAGCGCTAATTCCGTATAGATCGAAAAGCTAGGATTGCAATCTATGAATACACAAGAATCTGCATTATCCCAAGAGGTCTGAATATCACTGATTAGCTCTCTAATCCAAAGATGTACAATTCTCCAAGCATCTTGTGGACCCGGGAACGAAGCACCGGTTACTCGTGAAGCTTGCATTTCTAATTGCTCGTCACCAACAACGAGGTATAAATTGGGTGGAATTTTGTCATTATGTGTCGCAACATGAGTAATATAACCCGCACCTGAATTTGGAGAGACATAAGGGCTACGAATTCGATCCTCTATATAACCTGATATTGTCCGTCTAGGTTGAGTTGTGTGAATTTGAGTTAGAACAGTTTCACCAGCATCCATCCCACCTAAAAGCATTGATGAAGCGTTTGCTTGGGGGCAAATATCGACTACTAGGACTTTCTTATTTGGGTTTTGTCTTGCGTATTCAGATGCCAATTGAAAGGTCAAGTAGCTTTTACCCACACCACCTTTATTGTTCCATATTGCGTAAATTGCCATTGTTCTATGCCTTGATTAGTGTTTTCAGTGGTCATTATAATATAAATAAAATGATTACTGTTAATATATACTCTAAACGTTCAAGTTTTCGGATTTTTGAATGAAAGGGGCAACCACAAGGGTTGCCCCTACAAGCCCCAGATCGGAAGAGCGT
>JAYQWI020000342.1:0-7987 GCA_035871815.2 Candidatus Parabeggiatoa communis | reverse complement strand
GCCGCCTGATACGAAACAAGGTATTGTTTTAGCGAGATTGGCTTATGATATGATGGGGTATCGAGATGTTTCAATACTTTATATCAATGATGCTTATGGTCAAGGTTTAACGCAAGTCTTCACAGAAAATTTCCAAGCTTTGGGGGGGAGGATCAGTGCTGCAATACCCCATAATAATGAATTGGCGCCAAGTTATGTCGCAGAATTACAACAAGCATTGACTGAAACTGCTGAAGCCTTGGTGGCGATTAGTTTTTCAGGTCATGCGCGTCTTTACATTAAAGAAGCGATTGAGTATGATTTTTTCAAACAATTCTTATTTGTAGATGGCAGCAAATCCGAACAATTGATTGAAGTCGTTGGGGCTGAGGTTTTGGAAGGCTTATGTGGCACCAATCCGAGTTCTTCGTACTCTGAGTCATTAGAACTTTTCAATACGGACTATAAAATGGCATACGGTGAATCACAAGTGTCTTTTTTAGCAAATGTTTATGATGCGGTTATTATAGGCGCATTAGCGGCTTATTCCGTTCAAGCGAATGGTGAGGCACTGACACCCTTAACGATACGTGATCATTTACGCAAAGTGGCAAACTGGCCGGGCAAACAAGTGATAGCGGGTATAAAAAATTTAAAACAAGGTTTAAAATATTTACAACAAGGTTTAAATATCAATTATGTAGGGGCTTCTGGTAATATTGATTTTGATGAAAATGGAGATGTCGTCACACCGATTGAAATTTGGTGCTATCAAGGTGGTAAAATAATCTCACAAAGTTTAGAAGTGCCTTGTTTGTTATGTGGTAAAAAATAAGAGGATAGCCTTCAAAAGAGCCTTGAATGTTAGTTTTTCTCGCTTGACGTTCCCACTTCAGGGATACATTCCCAATTAAAATCATAAAATGGATAATGGATTTTATGTTGAAGGGGCACCAATTGAATTATTGTTTAAAACGAATGAGCTGGGCTTGATAATTCAAATGGAATACCAATCGGTGAATAAACCCTTTTTAATGAACAAAAATGAATAGCTCACCCATTTTCTCTGAACAAAACCGGTCATTTATGGAAAAAAATAACACTTTAAAATTATCATCACAAGGCTTATTGCAGACGCTTGATGAGGCTTGTACAAAGTTGGAAGAGGTTGAACGCGATAAATCGGAAGCGATTGCTATTATTGGTATGAGTTGCCGGTTTCCGGGTAATGTGAACGATCCGGAATCGTTTTGGCAATTATTACGTGATGGTGTTGAGGCGATTACCGAAGCGCCTGAAAGTCGCAGGGATAAAGACCCTTATTATGATCCTAATCATGAGGCGCTTGGTAAAAAAATCAATACGCGCTATGGTGGATTTTTAGAACAGGTTGATCAATTTGATGCTCAATTTTTTGGCATTTCTCCCCATGAGGCGATCAATTTAGCTCCGGAACAACGTTTGCTGTTAGAAGTCAGTTGGGAGGCTTTAGAAAATGCGGGACAAGTTCAGGCGCATTGGATGGGAAGTCAAGCGGGGGTGTTTATCGGTGTGACGACGCATGATTATGCGTCTTTGATCGCCCAAGCGGGTAATACGCTGAACGCGCTGGCGGGTCATTTATCTTATACTTTGGGGCTACAAGGGCCCAGTATCGCGATTGATACTGCTTGTTCATCTTCTCTCGTGGCAACGCATCTGGCTTGTCAGAGTTTACGTTTAGGCGAGTGTGATAGAGCTTTGGTAGGGGGTGTCAATTTGATCTTGTCACCTAGTATCACTTTGTCACGGGCTCAAATGCTTTCCGGCCATTGCAAAACATTTGATGCTGATGGTTATGTGCGAAGCGAAGGGTGTGCTGTGGTGGTACTCAAACGTCTTTCTGATGCACAGGCCAATGGTGACAATATATTGGCTTTGATTCGCGGTTCGGCTGTGAATCAGGATGGGGCAAGCGGGGGGGTTACGGTACCCAATGGGCAGGCTCAACAAGCGGTTATTCGTCAAGCGTTAATGAGGGCTAAGGTTGCACCGAGCGAGATCGATTATCTTGAAACAGATGGTACAGGTACGGCTTTGGGTGATCCGATTGAAGTGGGGGCGGCTGTATTGGGTGAAGGCAGAAGGCCAGAAGCGCCTTTGATCATGGGTTCTGTGAAAACCAATCTCGGTCATTTGGAAGCGGCTGCGGGGATTGCGGCTTTGCTCAAAGTGGTGCTGGCGCTTCAACATGAACAGATTCCAGCGCATTTACACTTTAAACACCCTAACCCATTGATATCTTGGGATGATATCCCGGTTCGTGTACCGACTGAGTCGATACCTTGGCCGAGTGTTGATAAAAAACATTTAGCCGGTATCAGTTCTTTTGGGGCCAGTGGTACGAATGCCCATTTGATTGTTGAAGCGGCACCCAATATGCCGGCCGTTGCTAACCGCTCGACCGTCTTGGAACGGCCTTTACATCTATTAACGCTATCCGCTAAATCCGAAACGGCGTTACAACAATTAGCTCGAAATCTGGCTAACGCTTTTAAAAATAAGCCGTTAGCTGATATCGCTTTTAGTGCGAATACGGGACGTTCTCATTTTAGCTACCGAGTCGGCATTGTCGGAGACTCTTTCAGCGAAATACGGCAAAAGCTGTTTACTTTTGCACTAGGGCAAACGGCAAGCCGTATTTTCCGAGGGCAAGCTACCCGGCCACCTAAAATCGCTTTTCTGTTTACGGGGCAAGGCTCACAATATGTTAACATGGGACGTGAACTCTATGAAACACAGCCGACTTTCCGTCAGACATTAGAACGTTGTGATGAACTCTTGCGTGCTTATCTGGAAACACCGCTACTTGACATCCTCTATCCCCAGGCAATCGAAAAGGGAGATGTTCATCCGTCACCCTTGAATCAAACCGCTTACACTCAAGCGGCCTTATTTGCCTTAGAATACGCGCTTGCGAAATTATGGCAATCTTGGGGAATCCATCCTGATGTCGTGATGGGGCATAGTGTTGGTGAATATGTTGCCGCTTGTTTTGCGGGGGTGTTTAGTTTAGAAGAGGGCCTGAAATTGATTGCAAAGCGGGGGCGTTTGATGCAAGCATTGCCACCTGATGGCGAAATGGTAGCGATATTGGCTGATGAAGCACAGGTGGCTGCTATCATACCAGCAGATGATATTTCAATCGCGGCGATAAATGGCCCAGACAATATTGTGATTTCTGGCAGCCATCAGGCTGTCGAAGCGGTGATCACCCGTTTCGCATCAGAAGGTATCAAGACTAAAAAGTTGTTGGTTTCCCATGCTTTCCATTCTCCCTTGATGGAACCGATGTTGTCTGATTTTGAAGCAATCGCTTCTGAGATCACTTACTCATTACCTCAAATTCCGTTATGTTCCAATGTGACGGGTGAACTGATTCAAGATGAAATCGCTACGGCTCAATATTGGTTAAAGCAGGTTCGTCAGCCGGTGCAATTTGCTGCGGGTATGAGAACCCTTGAAAAACAAGGCTGTCATATTTTTATAGAAATCGGCTCTCAACCAACGCTTTTAGGGATGGGATGCCGATGTTTACCCAAGCATGTCGGTGTTTGGTTGCCCAGTTTGCGTCACAGACAGGCTGATTGGCAGCAAATGCTTGACAGTTTAGCTGAATTATATGTACAAGGCGTAGCGGTTGATTGGCAAAGCTTTGATCAGGATTATCCGCGCCATCGTGTGCCTTTGCCGACTTATCCGTGGCAACATCAACGCTATTGGATTGCCGGGCCAGCGATGCCATCGCAAAACCCTATCCAGCCTTCATTTGAAGAGAAGACAGCCATTATTCAGGCCTTAAATCAGGGCAATGCTCAACACCTTGTTGAGCAGTTGAAAGCTGTCGGCCAATTTTCAGAGGATGAACTGAGATTATTGCCTAAATTATTGGCCGTTCTGGTTGAGCAACATCAACAACAGTTATCAACGGTTTTTCTCAAAGAGTGGCTTTATGAAATCAAATGGCAAGCTCAAAGTCGTAAAGCATTACATTCTGGAAAATTAGCAACAACTGAAACCCTGTTGAACCGTTTACAACCTGAAATCGCGGCGTTAAAAAAACGGCCGGATTTATTGGCTTATTGGCAGGCTATAGAACAGCTTGAAATGCTCAGTATTGATTATGTTGTCAAAGCTATCCGTAAAATGGGTTGGGAGTTTTATGAATATGTCAAAATTTCAATGGATTATTTTGCAGAACAACAATTAGGCGTAGCGAGTCAATACCGACGATTGCTAGAACGTTTTGTGGAAATGTTAACAGAGGTTGGCATACTCAGGCAGATTGGTGCGCGTTGGGAAGTGATCAGGGTACCTGAAGCGAAAGATATTGAAACGCAATGGCAAACCCTGAAAAATCAGTATCCGGTTGTTGAAATGGAATTAACGCTACTGAAACGGTGTGGAGATAAACTGGCTGCTATCTTACAAGAAGACGAGGATCCGTTACCGTTATTGTTTTCTAAAAATCAGGCAATCAATGTTGCTAAACTTTATCAGGATGCGCTTGGCGCACAAGTGATGAATACTTTAGTACAACAAGTTGTTAGCGCGGCCGTTGAAAAGGGGCCCCAAAATCGTCGACTACGCATTTTAGAAATGGGTGCGGGCACTGGGGGAACAACCGCTTATATTCTGCCACACTTACCGGCGCAGCAGATAGACTATGTTTTTACGGATTGCTCGAATGCGTTTCTTAACCAAGCTCAGGAAAAATTCGGTGATTACCCTTTTATACAGTATCGGCAGTTGAATATAGAGCAACCCATTGAAAAACAAGGTTTTAAGATTGGTGATTACGATATCATTATCGCCGCGAATGTCTTACATGCGACACAATATTTACGCCAAAGTGTGCAACAGGTTCAACGGCTTTTGAGGCCAGAAGGTTTATTGATTTTACTTGAAAATACGAAGCCGTTGCGCTTTCTTGATCTGATTTTTGGTTTAACCGAGGGGTGGTGGCGATTTCAAGATGACGATTTGCGGCCTCATCATCCTTTTATTTCTACAAGCCAATGGCAAACCTTACTTAAACAAAATGGTTTTCAAGAAACGGGCGTTGTGTCTCCGCAAGAGGGGGGCTTTTTATCTCAACAAGCGGTGATTATAGCGGAAGCGGTTAAAGATGATGCCCCATTGGAAGAGGTTGATAAAACGTCTGCTTATTGGCTTATTTTTGCTGATGATCAGGGTATTGGGCGGTCATTACAAACACAATTACAGGTTCAAGGGGATAGAGGAATAACGGTTTTCGCGGGTGAAAGCTACGAACAACGCTCTGAAGAAAACTATCAAATCAACCCTGAACGACTGGGAGACTTTGAGCAACTTTTGAAAAGCATTGGTAGCTCTTCTTTGCAAGGTATTGTGCATCTGTGGAGCTTAGACACGCCGTCAGCAAATCGTCTCACGACAAGTGTTCTTGAAAAAACGGCCGCAAAAAGTTGTGGCAGTGTTTTGTATTTAATCCAAGCGTTGTTAAAAACGGGGGAATCAAAACAGCCTTCTGTGTGGCTTGTTACGCAAGGAGCGGTTGCGACGAAAGCAAGCGCCCCAGTTCTTGGTTTGGCTCAATCGCCTTTATGGGGATTAGGGAAAAGCATTACTTTAGAACATCCTGAATTAAAAACCATTCTAGTGGATTTGGAAGTGCAAGGATCAGTTCATCGGGCAGCACAAGCCTTATTTGATGAAATGAGTTCTGAAAGACAAGACAATCAAATGGCTTTTCGGGGTGAGAGCCGTTATGTTGCCCGGCTCGTTCAACAGGTTCAAACTAAAACGGCTTTGCCCGTGACTTTTCGTGAGGATGCGACTTATCTGATTACGGGTGGTTTAGGGAAATTGGGTTTATTAGTGGCTGAGTGGCTGGTTAAACAAGGTGCAAAGCATTTAGTATTAGTTGGACGTAGCGCACCGAAACCGATTACTGAACTTCAGTTAAACAAGCTTGAGGAAGCTGGGGCTCAAATCAAGGTGATTCAAGCTGATATTGCTGTAGCCGATTCAGTAACGGTTCTTTTGTCAGAGATTCAGCAGTCTTTGCCGCCTTTGCGCGGGATTATTCACGCCGCAGGGGTGTTAGATGATGGTGTACTCTTACAACAGACTTGGGATCGTTTTGCTAAAGTCATGGCTCCTAAAGTCAGCGGTGCTTGGCATTTACACCAGTTAACGCAACACCTGTCGTTAGACTTTTTTGTGTTATTTTCGACGGCTGCTTCTTTATTGGGTTCGGCATGCCAAGCGAATCATGCGGCGGCGAATAGTTTTTTAGATGCTTTAGCGCATTATCGCCACTCATTAGGCCTACCAGCTGTCACTATTAACTGGGGGCCGTGGAGTCAGCAGGGAGCGGCACGCGAAGCACAATTTAAAACAAAAGGTTTAGAGGCTTTCAATCCACAACAAGGTTTACAAATCTTGGATTATGTTTTGACACAAGCTACGCCTCAAGTGGGCGCGATTAAGATAAATTGGTCAACATTGCCACAGCCATTAGCGGGTTTGCTTACGACGCGAGGCATTGAGACGCGAGGCATCGCGTCTCTACAGTAGAGACGCACTGCGTGCGTCTCTAATAAAATCTATTAAAATACCTGAAGAATAATTCAGGAAATCAAGGAAATCTTTTCAGTTGCTTGCGATTAAAAATCCATTCAGGTGTCTGAAGCTGTTCTCCAAAATCAAGTTCATACCAAGGGGAGAGTTTGTCATTTAAGGGATTAATTAAGATATGTATATCTTGCGCTGGCATGTAACTTTGGGCTAACAAAAAGCGTTTTTTGCCGGTGGTTGTGTTGATTGCCATATCAACCACTATGATGGCGTGTCCAGGAAAGCCGCCTTTGATGAAAATATCGCCTATTTTCATCTCCTGAATTTTTTTAACGGTTTTGAGTTCTTGGCTAAGTGAGTAGCTGCCAGCGTATATAAAAACGGTGTTGGTGTATAGTCTGAATGTCTGGTAAGCGTTGTTGTACCGGTATTTTTTACGCCATTTAACTTGATTGCCTCGCACTTGTGGGCGATAGCCTTGCTGCCATTTTTGATAGGCTGCTTCATCACCGCTGGTAAAGTTGAAATGGATTGCGTCATAAAGGCCTTTTGAGTAGAGGTATTCGGCTTTGAGCCGGATGATGGCATCGGCACATTGTTGTAAGTCTCGGTGGCCGACATCAATGTCAATGATGGCGTGATGGGCAGATTGGTTGCGTTTTTCCTTGCCATTGTAGAGGTAGACAGGCGGAAGGCCCGATTTTAAGGGTAAGTGACGTAGCCAATATCCAAAACTGTTTTTGGGCACAGAGGTTCTTTCAAAGCCGGGCGGTGTCGCTATGCGATTGACAAGGCTTTGGTTGGTGTCATAGCGCGTCGTTAACCAAGGATAGGTTTGCGTCGCGAGGGCTTTGATGGGGAGACAAAGGGGTATTAATATCAATAATAGGGATTTATTGTGCATTATGAATGATCTCACTAATGAAAAAAGAATAGAACGCTGATGAGGCTGATGATGGCCTGATTTTCGCTGAGTGTTGAAAACACTCTGTTGAAAAATAGAGGTTATTGATTTTTAACACAGAGAACACAGAGTACCACAGAGTATCAGTATAAGATTTTTATGTTATATTGAATGTGGTGTAATTGTGTGTGTTTTCAACTCTCAATTTGAAAACGGATAGGGGGTAAGCTGGCACATTCATTTATATCGCTTGACTTATGAGGAGTTTAGGCCTATTTAAAAAAATTCCGTCGCTGAAAGCGGAGGTGAAGAAAAAGGCTTTGAGGGTTTATCAAAAGGAAAATCAATGAACACTGATTATAATGCCGTCAATCGGCTTATGATTTGTTTGCAGATACGTTGTATGAAGAAACATCGAATGAAGAGGAAGAGGCCTTTAATTTTAATGAAAATGATATTGATGCGCCTCATTATCCCTTAAAATTTTATTGGCATCGCGCCTTC
>JAYQWI020000341.1:0-4635 GCA_035871815.2 Candidatus Parabeggiatoa communis | reverse complement strand
AACAAATGGTATTTAGCTTCGCTGAAGCTTCGCTTCTTTAAGAAATACTATTTGTGTCATTTTAGATAACCAAGGGCCCATTTGTTGTACTCAATAGTACGGCAAAAAAATCAGAAATGGTTTTGATTTTGACTTTATTCTGAAAATTCTAAAATTCTGCAAATTCTGATTCAAACGTTTTGTGATGATTTAGTTGCCTATTAAAAGATGATAATGCCTCCCGTTTGCAGATATGAAGAGTTCTACCAAGGCTTAAATATGCTAAACCACCCGATCCGCCTGCCCCTGAATCTGGTGATGATGGCGGTATCTTTGTGCGGAATAAACCCGTTAGGTCAATTCAAATAAATGGAAACTGATAAACTAAAGACTCTTGCTCATAAAGCATATAGAATTTTGTTTCTGACCCTGTTGAGTTTAATTGATAACTGATAACTGATATGAAAAAAGTCGCCTCCTTACGCTACGGCGTGATTTTCAAAAAAGCATTTTCACAGCCCGATATTTTCAAAGCGTTTGTCAAAGACTTTCTTGGCATTGAACTGGTAATTGATCAGGTTGAAATGGAAAAATCGTTTGACCAACCCATTGGCAACGTCGATACACGCTTTGATTTATTTGCCCAAGATAAAAAAAATAGGATTATTGTTGATATTCAGCATGTCCGTTATGCTGATCATTATGACCGTTTTCTGCATTATCATTGTGCCGCTTTAGTAGAACAAGTGGCGAGTTCACAAGACTATCGTCCAAGTAAGCAAGTGTTTACCATTGTGGTTTTAACCTCTGGTGATAGGCATAAAGTTGATATGGCCACCATTGATTTCGATCCTAAAGATCGAAAGGGTAAACCTTTAAACGAAATTGGGCATAAAATTTTGTATATTTGTCCCAAGTATGTCAGTGATGATACACCAGAACCTTATCGTGAATGGCTATTGGCGATTGCCGACAGTTTGGATGAAGAAGTGGATGAAACTCAATATCACAAAACGGCAATTCAACGGATTTTTGAGTTGATTGCACGAGATTTGGTTTCACCAAAAGAACGATCGCGGATGAAAGATGAATATGGCATGGAATTGCTTCAACAGGATAAGTTTGAAAAAGGCCGACTGACGGAAAAACAAGAAACTGCCCGCAAAATGTTAACCAAAGGCTATGATTTAGCAGAAATTGCAGAATTGACCGGCCTTTCCCCCTCTGAGTTAGCCACCTTATCCCCAAAATAAGACGCTCCCCAACAAATGGTATTTAGCTTCGCTGAAGCTTCGCTTCTTTAAGAAATACTATTTGTGTCATTTTAGATAACCAAGGGCCCATTTGTTGTACTCAATAGTACGGCAAAAAAATCATAAGCTATTACATATTTGCCATTTTTTTTGAATTAGCCCTTTTTATTGATTCATGTACTTTTCATTGATTCATGTACAATTCAAATTTTTACAGGGCTAAATTGATAACTGATTTAGCGAAGCTGACCTCTGAAATGAAAAAAGTCGCCTCCTTATCCTACGGCGTAATTTATCAAACCAAATGACTTACCCAAATTAACAAGACGGCCCGAAAATCAAACTTCAAAAAGCGCATAACTCGTTGTCAAAATGCTTATCAAATCCAAAACTGATATCCCCGCTTCAGAAATCACACCGCAATCCATTTACCAAGAACGTCGCCGTTTTATGCAAAGTGTTGTGAATACCGCCTTTGCAACGGCTGTTGGCATGGCAGCGCCAACATGGGTGGCACAAGCCAGAGGTATTGCACCGTCAACAGACACAACAACGGAACCCTTTTTTGAACTGAAAAAAAGTCCTTTCAGCACCGAAGAAAAATTGACACCTCTTGCGAAAATCACGTCTTATGCCAATTTCTATGAGTTTGGCACCGATAAATCTGATCCGATGACTCATGCCCATAGCTTAGTGACACGCCCTTGGACGGTCGAAGTTGTTGGCGAAGTCGAAAAACCGGGTGTCATTCATATTGAAGATATCCTGCGTGATTTTGCGATGGAAGAACGCATTTATCGTATGCGCTGTGTTGAAGGCTGGTCAATGGTGATCCCTTGGATCGGTTTTTCGCTCAGTGAATTGATTAAACGTTTTCAACCCACTTCTAAAGCCAAATTTGTACAATTTTTCACCCTATCCGATTCTCAACAGATGCCCGGATTAAAATACAAAATCCTGAATTGGCCCTACACAGAAGGCTTGCGTATGGATGAGGCCTTGCATCCATTAACCCTTCTCAGCGTAGGTTTATATGGTGAAGAGTTACCCAATGAAAATGGGGCCCCTTTACGATTAGTTGTGCCTTGGAAATATGGCTTTAAAAGCATCAAATCTATTGTCAAAATCAATTTTACTGAACAAGAACCCCAAAGCCTCTGGACAGCATACGCTCCTTCAATGTATGGTTTTTACGCCAATGTCAATCCACAAGCGGCTCATCCACGTTGGAGCCAAAAAAAAGAACGGCGTATTGGCGATTTTTTTAAACGCGACACCTTAATGTTTAATGGTTACGCTGATCAAGTCGCCGCTTTATACAGCGGTATGGATTTGAATAAATATTATTAACGCGGCATCAACGACAAAATTTCATTTTCCCGTTTATATATTAATGGTATTGGGGCTTAACATAACTTGATTGGTTTATGTACAATGCCTTTTCTATCTTTTGCCTTTCAGGCAAAAGTTTCGCGGGTCGAAACTTTTGTCTGAAATTGACTTTGATGAGAGTTTTTTTTAGACTTATTCTTGTTAGAAAGCGGCAGGTATCGGCTTCAGTACGAGATCATGTACTGGTTAAACCTGAGTACTTACAATTTATCAATTTGCGAAAACCAAGCGATTGTATAAAGCGGCTATTGATAATTTTCGGTAGCCTTTGGTAGATTCACACACGTTTATGAATGCTATTCTTCACTTTTGTTGACATAAATGAATCGGTTACGCAGAGCAAGTCTCCTCTTTATATACCAGCATAGATTTGAGGAAATATTTATTAACACGGCATCATTGAAAAAAGGCATTAAGCGAGTTTATCCACTCTTAGTCTTTATCGCCTGCCTCTTCCCCTTTATTCTGTTGGTTATCAATGCCCTGACTGACCGATTAGGGGCTAACCCGATTGATACGATCAGTTGTGAGACTGGGCAATGGACTTTGTTTTTTTTGATATTGACATTATGTATCAGGCCACTGTATCAACTGATGGGTTGCTATCATTTACGGTTTAACTTCCGTCGCATGTTAGGCCTCTATGCGTTTTTCTATGGCAGTCTACACTTTTTAAGTTATTTTGCATTTGATCACTTTTTTGACTGGTCAGACATGCTCGACGATATGCTCACTCACCCTGCCCTAGCAATAGGCCTGACTGCCTTTGTACTGATGGTACCCTTAGCCATCACATCCAATCGCATCATAAAAAAACGTTTAGGGGGGCGACGCTGGAAACGCTTGCATAAATTGACTTATTTAATTGCGATAGGCGGCGTACTGCATTTTTGGTTATTAGTAGAAGCCAAGGCCGACGTGTTCATACCCCTGATTTACGCCATCATACTCAGTGGCTTATTATTAATACGTTATCCGCCCGTCATGACTTGGCTAAAAAAAAACGTGACATTGTCAAAATAATCGTGTAGACTACGCATCCTCTTAATTACGGGGTGTGGCGCAGTCTGGTAGCGTACTTGCATGGGGCGCAAGTGGTCGTGGGTTCAAATCCCGCCACCCCGACCACATTATTTTTTAATCTGTTCAATCACATACTTTCTCTCCAAATTTCTTCTCCAAATCTCTTCTCCAAATCTCTTCTCCAAATTTTCCCTCCCAATTTATTTTCAAAATCTCCCTCAATAATCATTATCATTTATTTGTTCAAAATATATGCTTTTGAACACCTTTCTAAAAAATCCTATCCGAAATCCGACACGATCAGTCGTTTTTTTATAAAATGAATCCGTGTTAATCATTTACATCCATTTAATCAGCGTTCTATCATATCACCTAAAATTTTACGGGATAAAAGGCTTTTTCTAATAAGCAACGCGACAACTTCAAATAACGGATTGGGCTGATTCAAAATCAGCGTTTGTAGCGAAAGTTTTTGCGCGCAAAAACCGGGGCAAAAGAGTTATCGGAAGCAGAAACAACGGAAGCATTACAAACTGCCCTCGCTTTTGACATTACCTTCTATAATGATAATGAATTGCACTTGAAAGCCTTAAATTTGGCTAATCGCTTTTCATTACCCGCAGCTATATGCAGAATTAATTTTGCTTCCATGTCATAAAACTTATGCTTCAGTACTTAGTTTTCACGAAAAAATTTATGCCATTGCGAAGGATAAAGGGATAAAATCGGATATTCTTCTGCTTTTTTCCAATATTCCTTCACGAGTTCGCGATTGATACTCGCCATTGGCCTTTTTGAAGAAATCATTATAACGGTTGCTTGTCCAATGGATTTTGACATCACCATTCGCGGATTCAGAAAGAGAAGCCCGCCATTGACTCTCACTCCAACCCCGGCCCAAAGGGCCTTTTCCAAGCAGCAATGAGTTATATTCCAAAGTCAAATCAAGCGGCAAAAGGCCTTGCACACTTAATAATGTTTTTCTTTC
>JAYQWI020000340.1:0-3644 GCA_035871815.2 Candidatus Parabeggiatoa communis | reverse complement strand
TCGGCAACAGCAACAGGTATTATTTCAGAAGATTCAGAAGCATTTTCAAGGCGATTTACAACATCGCCGTTTTGCCGTTTGGGGCTTAGCGTTTAAACCGAATACGGATGATATGCGCGGAGTACCGAGTCGTGGATTGATGGATGCCTTATGGGCAGAAGGCGCTTTGGTACAAGCTTCTGATCCAGAAGCCTTGTCTGAAGCACGGCGGAGTTACGGCGAACGGGCTGATTTACAATTGTGTGAGACGCCAGAAGCGACGCTTGAAAATGCGGATGCTTTAATTATCATAACGGAATGGAAAGTATTTCGGAGTCCGGATTTTAAGTTGATCAAAACCTGTCTCAAGCAACCCGTGATTTTTGATGGGCGTAATCTTTATGAACCGCAGAGAATGCGTCAGCGCGGGTTTACCTATTATGCGATAGGGCGTGGAGAAACGTGATTTTCGTTTTTGGGTAGGTGGATGATTTGTGTTATTTTTTTAGAATTGACTCAATGTAGGGGCGAACGTGCGTGTTCGCCCTCAACCGTTGTACGTCAACTCAAAACGACCCATTTCCAGACAGGGGTAGACTCATTCAGCCTACCCCAAGGGTGAAAGGATTAAGGATTAGATGTATAAACTGATATCAGACTCACCGGCAAATTGAAAAAAGGTTGTGGCACCGGCGTACTCGATATCGTCAATAAAATCTTTTTTATCGAAATCAAACAATTGCACCGTCATTTCACAAGCAATCATTTTGACTTCGGCTTCTAAGCACAAATCACGCAATTCTTCGACGCTGGCAACGCCTTTTTTCTTCATCTTCGCCTTCATCATGCTGGACATCATGGCTTGCATGCCTGGCATGGCTTGCATGAAGACAGGAACGGGCATCGGCATTGGCATGGCCGGATTACCCAATGATGAGACTTGCAAATTAAGCTTTTTCTTCAGCAATACAAGGCCGTAAAAGGTGAAAAAGATTTGTGTCTCATAGCCCAATGCAGCCGCCGTCGAAGCCAATATAAAAGGCGGATAGGCCCAATCCAGAGAGCCTTTGGTTGCGATAATCGCAAGTTTTTTGTCATCCATAGTGTTACACCCTTGAGTTCAGTGGATTATTTTTTCTTGAGATAGAAAAAGTACTTGCCCTCTTTTTCAGACGATTCCAACAACTCATTGCCCGTTTGTTTGGCAAAGGCTTCAAAATCCTTCACAGAACCGGGATCAGTTGCAATGATCTGCAGTATTTGATCACTTTCCATCCCATTGAGGGTTTTTTTCGCCCGCAAAATAGGTAAAGGGCAATTTAAACCACTGGCATCTAATTCTTGATCGTGTTGTACAGTCATCTGTTTTTGTCCTCTTTATGTAAGTTATTCTCAGTCAAAAAAAGGGTACTTAATGATACGGCATCAAATTCAAAACGGCATTCCGCGTATTTATTTTCGCTGTCAATAGCATAATTTATAACTTGATGGGTTAATATTCACTATTGACAAATGAAGCCTTATGTTTTGAACACTTGAATATAAACTTTAGTAATCCCAAGTATTCTTATATACTAATTTTAAATTTTAAGCAAGTGTTGAATATTTTGATGAATTTGAGTAATGATTACATAAGATCAATGCCAGTGGGTTAAAACACGCCTAAAAACTTTGTGTGCTTGGCATCGAAGTGCCAGTGACGTTTTTAGATCACAAACGATAAGTTATTGATTTTTAAAACCGGCCTCATTTTGATTAAGAAACGATCTACACTGTTTCACAATCCCTTAATTGATAATTTTTAAATCAGATTATGAAAAAGGCGTTTATGAGTTCATGAGTTCATGAGTTCATAATTTTAAAAATTGCCCTTAAACCAAAGAGCAGAAATTAAGAGGTGTCCCTAAATAAATGTAACCCATTGAAAATATTAGATATGAAGAGGTCATAACCTCAATAACTTAATTTATTAAGGGACAAGTCTATTGCTGAAAATTTATAGCATACCGTTTTTCAATGTTTTCGATTTATTAAAACGTACACATTTAACGAAGTTAATCTTCGTTTCACAATGACATCGTTATTTCGTTTCACTCAATACAATTAAAAAAAATGAACTTTTTACCTATTTTCTTAGATATCCGTGAACAATCCTGTTTAGTTGTCGGCGGGGGAACAACGGCCGCCCGTAAAATCGAAACCTTGTTACGGGCAGGCGCTTGTGTCACCGTCGTCGCGCCAAAATTGAGCGAACAATTGAGTCAATGGGCTGCTGAAAAGCGCATTACTCACCGCCAAGCTCATTTTGCCCCTTCGGATTTAAAAAACTGTATTTTGGTGATCGCGGCAACGAATGATAAATCGGTAAATGAGCAAATATCAAAGCTGGCACAGGCACAAGGTACACCAGTCAATGTGGTAGATCAACCCGAATTATGTCGTTTTATTATGCCCTCCATCATTGATCGTTCACCGATACAAATTGCCGTTTCCAGCGGCGGCGCTTCACCCGTTTTAGCGCGGTTGTTACGCGCTCGCTTAGAAACCATGGTGCCAGCGGCCTACGGAAAACTAGCGGATTTTGTAGCCCGTTTTCGTGGTAAAGTCAAAGAACGTCTATCCTTTACAGAACGCCGTCGATTTTGGGAAAGGGTTTTACAAGGGCCGATTGCAGAAATGTGTTTATCAGGGCACACACAAGCGGCCACTGAAGCTTTAGAAGACTTGATTGAAAAAACGGACAGTACGCCACAACAGTACGGTGAAGTGTATCTCGTTGGCGGTGGGCCAGGCGATCCGGATTTATTAACCTTTCGCGCATTGCGTTTAATGCAACAGGCCGATGTTGTTCTCCATGATCGTTTAGTCTCACCGGGCGTATTGGATTTAGTCAGACGTGAAGCGGAACGCATTTACGTTGGCAAAGAGCCCACTGATCATCCTGTTCCACAAGGCGAAATCAATCAATTACTGATTCGTTTAGCGAAAGAAGGCAAACGGGTATTGCGTTTAAAGGGCGGCGATCCCTTTATGTTTGGGCGAGGCGGTGAAGAAATCGAAACTTTAATGGATGAAGGGATAGCCTTCCAAGTTGTGCCAGGGATTACCGCGGCCACTGCCTCATCGACTTATGCCGGCATTCCGCTCACCCACCGTGACTATGCCCAATCGTGTATTTTTGTGACAGGGCACCTAAAAGACAATAGCACCGATTTAAATTGGACGATGCTCGCTCAACCGTATCAAACCGTCGTGATCTACATGGGTTTACGCGCCTTGCCCTTGATTTGTCGTGAATTAAGAGAACATGGGTTACCTGCTGACAAACCCGCGGCCCTGGGTCAAAAAGCCACCACCTCAGATCAGCGCGTTTTGGTTGGCACTTTAGACACCCTCCCCAACATCATTGAAAATGCAGAGATAAAACTATCCAGTATTATTATCATAGGCGACGTTGTCAAACTGCATCAAAAACTCGCTTGGTTTAACCCATTACCGAAAAACTAACGATTGTTTCGTTTGGGGCTGCATTTCAATGCCATTAAATTAAGATTATGTCGGGTGGGTAGAACTTCGTTACACCCACCGTTTCCGAAGTGGGTTTAGCTTCGCTGGCCTTTGGCTCCGCACAGCGAATACCCACCCTACTTTGTAATTAGAGACGC
>JAYQWI020000339.1:0-13912 GCA_035871815.2 Candidatus Parabeggiatoa communis | reverse complement strand
CATCAAGTGTTAGAAGTTGAAATCGTACCCGGAATCGGAGGAGAATACACCTTTTACGCACTCTATGTTCAAGAAGGGCGTGATCCCTTGAAGGCCGGGGCCGAAGTTTATCGGTCAAATCTGGCTATCAAAAAGACAACGCTGGCTAATCAGTAATGGAATTTAGATGCTGGGCTAGTTCGTTGCAGGGCATCGAAAGAACTTATTCACCCTACATTTCTATTTAAATCAGGAGACAATCTATGAGAATGTCACATTTTAGAAAACCTTTGCAAAATCGTTTTGCAAGTGGCATACAGATCGTTTTACTGGCAAGCTCATTGTGCAGTGTGTTGCCAGCAACGATCTTTGCACAAGAACCCTGTCGACCCGGCTCGACAACCTGTCAGCCACCACCCGATGGTGGCGGCAATCAACCCCCTCAAGCCGAGTTCACGCTATCACCAGGCCAAGGCCCTGCACCACTGACTGTTACGTTTAACGGTAGCCTGTCTTTTGATCCAGATGGCGAGATTAGAAAGTATGAATGGCAGCTGCCTGACGGAAAAATTTTTGGGACAGGGGCTAAAATGACGTTTACCTTCAATACTCCTGGGGAGTATGAAATCCAATTGATTGTCACCGATAACAAGGATGCAGTCAGTACGATTAGCCATAGAGTCAAAGTCGAGTCATCAACTGCCACGCCACCGCCTGAAACCGCTAATCAACCCCCCTTTGCAAAAGTGGTTATTGAACCGAAATCAGGGCCCGCACCTCTTACGGTAAATCTCAATAACAGTGGTTCTTACGATCCTGACGGTACCATCACAAGTTGTGAATGGCAAGCCTCTAATGGCCAAAAAAGTCCTAGCTGCAACGCACAAATGACTTTCAACACAGCCGGAACATATCCGATCACACTGATTGTCACAGATAACCAAGGTTTGACGAATACGGCTGGGACAACAGTCAACGTGACAGAGCCTGATATTCAGGTTCAATTACCCCCGACGGCACAAATGAGTGTGACTCCCAAAACGGGAACCGCGCCTCTCACGGTGAACCTCAATAACAGTGGTTCTTCTGATCCAGATGGGCATATTGCCGAATGTGAATGGCAAGCTTCCAATGGTCAAAGCATTTATAATTGTAGCCAGGCACAAATGACTTTTGAGAACGCTGGAACCTATAGCATTACCCTGAAAGTCACTGACAATGATGGCATGATCGGAAGCGTTTCAGATACCGTGACAGTAGAAGAAGTCTCACGCATTCGACCCGTAGCGCAAATGAGCGTGAATCCTACAAACGGTATCGCGCCCCTAAGCGTGACACTGAATGGCAATAGCTCTTTTGATTCGGATGGCAGTATTGTCAAATGCGAATGGGCAGTCTCTGGCAAATCATCCGTTTTCGGTTGCACTGCTCAAATGACTTTCGAGAAGGCAGGCACCTATAACCTCACTTTAACCGTCACCGATAATGATGGCTTAACGGCGACAGCGAGTGAGACGGTTACCGTTAAAGCACTGATTCCCCCGATTGCTAATCTGAAGATCAATCCGAAAACGGGAACGGCGCCCCTAACGATCACGCTAGATGGCAATAGCTCTTTTGATTCCGATGGCAGCATTGACAGGTGTCAGTGGCAAGTTTCCGGCAAATCATCGGTTTCAGGTTGTCAAACTCAAATGACTTTCGACAATGGGGGCACCTATAACATCACCCTAACCGTGACTGACAACAGCGGATTAACCGCAACCGCTTCTGACACTGTGATCGTCGATACACCAAAACCACCCGTTGCCCAAATGTTTATCAACCCGATATCGGGTCAAGCCCCGTTACAGGTAAACGCCAATGGCAGCAATTCTTATGATTCTGATGGCAATATTGTTGACTACAAATGGACTGTTTCAAATGGTCAAACCGTATTTGGCTCAAGCGCCAATTTTACCTTCAACCAAGGCGGGAACTATAACATTACTTTGACCGTCACAGACAATGCGGGTTTTACGAACACAACACAACAAACCGTCAATGTGATCGCGAAAAATCAGCCGCCAACGGCAAAACGGGTTGTCACGCCCACCGAAGGTAACGCGCCCCTCACTGTCACCTTAAACGGTGCCCAATCTACCGATCCTGATGGTTCAATCGTGAACTATGAATGGATAGCTTCTGATGGACAAAGGGCTTATGGCGCAACCAGCAGCATGACATTTGTAAAAGCCGGGATTTATGTTGTGAGCTTAGTCGTCACCGATGACAAAGGCGAAGACAGTCCTAATGTCGCTGTTCAAACCATCACTGTTGGCAGCAAGCCACCCGTAGCCCGCTTTCGTTTTTACCCAAGGGAAGGCAAAGCCCCTTTAACTGTCACGCTGGATGGTAGTGAATCTTTTGATCCTGATGGTGAGATTATCCGTTATGAATGGCGTACCTCAGATGGACAACAACAAGCAACCGGTCAAAAAACGGAAATGACTTTTAACGAACCTGGCGAATATAAAATAACGTTGATTGTTGAGGATAATAATGGACGAAAGAACACCGAATTTTGGCAGGAAGTGCGGGTAACCGAGTCAGGGGGTAGCCCACCAGAGGCGAGATTTGATCTACCCGCTTCTGGACAGGCTCCATTTACGCTGGAATTAGATGCCAGTGAATCCTTCGATCCTGATGGCAGCCAACTTGTTAACTACGAATGGAGGGCAGATTTACTGAGTGGTGAACACATTGGCAGCATGACAGGTGTCAAAATCCAGCCAACCTTTGACACAGCCAACAATTACGTGATCACATTAACCGTCACAGATAAAGAAAGCTTGACAGGTAGCATGAGTCTACCACTGACAGTAACCGAAGACGATTTAGGACAAGATTTTGTTCGCGTCGCGTTTACGGGTTTAAACGACAGCTATGCGGTTGGCGAAACCATCACCATCGACTTAATAGAAGAACTCAAAACTAACCGTTTTAATCGGGTTGATCTCTGGATTGCGATTCAAATTCCCAGCGGTAAGTTCTACTTCAAAACGCCTTTACCGATACTCCCCTTTTCTAGTAAACCCCAAGCTTTCAAAGAATCTTTGGAAAGCAGCAACACAACCACGCGCATGTTAGAATTTGAACTGATTCCTGGCATAGGCGGAAAATATACGTTCTACGCTGTTTATGTTCAAGAAGGCAGTAATCCCTTGACTGATGGAAACAGTGTCCTACGTTCCAACTTAGCAACGCAATCTGCGATATTAGCGAATGAATAATATGTAGGGGCAATCCTTTGTGGTTGCCCCCTTGTTGCCATCATATCGTCCACATTGCATAAAGACTACTCACGCAAAGGCGCAAAGGCGCCAAGCGACTTTGCGCGAAGCGTGAGATTAAAAATGCCACCCTTTTTGAATTTAAACAATCAACTTCATGAAGAAATATCAAAATATCAGATTCACCCAATAAAACATTATATTATTTGGAAATGAAATTTTCGACCCTAATTACCGACATCAAGAAACGACTTTAGCTCGTCTAAACAGCCTTGTGGAGGGACTTTCATGAGAATCACGAACACCTATGAAACGGGTGCATTCCCATTTTCAGTGTGGTTAATTAAGTAAGTCAGTAAGTACTTTGAAACTTCGTTCGCGAAGCTGAACTGTACTTAACATTCAATGATTGAGAAAAAAGTGATAGTTGGTAAGCTAAAAAGTGGTTTATCCTTGTTTATATCAAATCCTTGTAGTTATTGAGAGCAGGAAAACAGCCAATGCACACAAGCTGATATTATACCCATCCAATAGCAATGACAGTGACTTGTACACCGTAGATCATTTCGATCTCGGACAGTTTTTCAAGCACTGTTTCTTCTTCAACCGGGATAAATAGGGCCATGGTTACATTATAAAATCCTAAGTCTTTGGCATATTGCGCGGCTTGATGACGATCTGATCGGGCTTGATAAATATTGGTAAAACTTTTGACTTCGATAATGCCTCGTTTGTCGCCACAGCGAAGGTGAAGATCCACTTTGCCGTTGCCCGTTGGAAATTCGGGACTGACGACACAACGCCTACCCACCGCCGATTGAAGCCAAGTATAAAGATGAAAGTGTCCAACCGCCTCTGTTAGTTTGAAATCGGTTTTGCGGCGCGGTTGTTCTTTCCAAGGATTTAGGCCTTTGGCTTTCAGACGGCCCAAATAATCTTTATAGCGTCCAAGCAAGGCGGGTAAATTCAGGGCTGTGCCTTCAAAAACATCGGCGAGATCATCTAACGGGGCCAGTGCCAGAATCGGCATATCCAGTCCAATCATATCCTGGCTTAGCGCATCATAAAGACATCGTTGCACAAACGGTGAGGTAAAACGACAAATGTCTTGCAATTCGCCGTTGGATGTCGTTTCGAGAGTTGGTTCAATAATGCCATGAAGATAAAGATAATTGTGCTGAGCATTGTTAAAAAAGAACGCGACATTCGAAGTGGTAAACAGTGTACTCAAAAACATCTGATAGCCCGGTTCTTTTGCCTTAGCGATGATGTTTAATAGGGTGTTATTAGGCTCTCTTGATCGGGCCAAAGACCACACTCGTTTCCAGGCATTCATGTCAAGGGGTTGATCCACACCCGGATTATACTTTTCCGTGAGCAGTTCCCCAAACCATGAAACTAACCCAGGTTGCCCCGATGTGCTGTCATAGATGCTTTCAACCACCGCCGGATCAATAGCTTGACCACTTTCGTCCTGATATTGTTGATAAAGGGCTTTGACTTCATCAAAGCTCAAATTGGGTACATGCAATGATCGTTGAATATTAAATGGTGAACCGCGCTGACTGTCTAGTCCTAATACCGCACGGATGCCGATGAGCGCCAGCCCATGTAGCCAATGTTTTTCCCGATCCAGATACATTTCTCTAAACCGCCCTATCAGTAAATCTAATAACGCTGGGGGTGTCGTATCCACTTCGTCTATCAGAAGAATAAGCGGATTTTTCCACAATCCTTGGTCTTTTGAAAACAGGGCCCGAAATGCTTTCCAGTCTTTGACAACCGGGTGTCCGGGTAATTCTCTCTCAAGCACATCGCTCAAGCCTTTGGGTAAGGCAATATCTCCCGATTCTCCTGAAAGCGTATAGCTCATTCCGCGAAGATCACCGAGAGAAAAACTATAGACGCTGTAATCGGGATATCGCTTGGAAATGTCTGCTCGTATTTGTCTCATCAGCCAAGTTTTGCCGGTTTGACGCGGTGCCCAAATGGTAAAATAATGACCGCCTTTTTTCGGTTGAGCAATCAGTTGCTCAACACCTTGAGCAATCAGTTCTTGGCGTTTGACACAAAAATGGGCCTCACAATCGACCGGCCCGTAAGAATGAAAATGTCTCATGTTATTGACCTTTTTTAGTTATAAATCATTTCCAAAAGGGCGATAACAAAGGTTCGCCCCTACATTGCACCCGTAGATGCCCATCACCCCAAAACCACGGGGCTATTGAGCAAGGCTCGCTATCCGACAAACGTTAAATCATATTCAGCACAGCACTGTTTAACTTCCTCACTCGCCTCTGGGGAAATAAAAATACCACTGACCTGTTTATCTGGCGTTTGATGTTGGATTAACTGGACTTTCCGTGCAAATATCGCCACATCTGTCTCCACAGCGGTTATTTTGACTTCAAAGACTTCAAGTTTGCCATCTTCTGCCAGGATATCAACTTCAATATACTTACCTTTTTTTGGAAAGACGATGCATTCTTCATCCATAAACAGTTGGCGTAGCTGAATCGTTTCGGGTTTAATATCCGAACGCTTTAAGCCATAACTCAATCCCAACGCAAATAATTGTTCGGCTTCTTGTCCTCTTTTATCACCGACATTTCCCGTGACAACATTTAACCAAGCATCAAACAGCGTAATTTTCTCATCCATCCGAATCACCGTTGATTCTACCTTGATCAAACGGCGTTTCATGTCAAGCCGTTCACGTTTTTCTTCCTCAAAGCCACGGTTCATGTCTTCACGCAATTGCTTCACTTCCTCTTGGAGAAGTTCAAAACGCTTCTCACTCACTTCAAAACGACGGTTCATTTCCGCCTGTAGAAGTTCAAAACGCTTGTCAATATCTTCAAAGCGACGATCCATGTCTTCACGCAATTGCTTCACTTCCTCTTGGAGAAGTTCAAAACGCTTCTCACTCACTTCAAAACGACGGTTCATTTCCGCCTGTAGAAGTTCAAAACGCTTCACCATATCTTCCTGTAGAAGTTCAAAACGCTTGTCAATCTCTTCAAAGCGACGGTTCATTTCCGTCTGTAGAAGTTCAAAACGCTTGTCATTCGCTTCAACGTGACGAGTTATGTCTTGACGCAATTGCTTCACTTCCTCTAGGAGAAATTCAAAACGCTTGTCACTCGCTTCAAAACGACGGCTCATTTCCGTCTGTAGAAGTTCAAAACGCTTCACCATATCTTCCTGTAGAAATTCAAAACGCTTGTCATTCTCTTCAACGTGACGAGTTATGTCTTGACGCAATTGCTTCACTTCCTCTTGGAGAAATTCAAAACGCTTGTCACTGTCTTCATGAAGCAATTTAACTTCATTCAACAATTAATTGAGCAAATTCATCTCGACGTGGAAATTGATGGGCAAGCATACCTTCTATCGTCGTGGCAATTTCCGGATTCTGACGCAATAACTGCGGCAAAACCTGAAGAATATAGTCTTGCATTTGACTAAAATCTTGTTCGGCTAACATAATAACCTCCAAATTTTGAATGAAATTTATATTTTATCACAAGATAGCGACATTGCTTCAATTCAATACAGCTGTTTAATATCTCTCAAGCACATCGCTCAAGCCTTTGGGTTAAGGTAATCTCTCCCGATTTTCAGGAAAGCGTTAAGCCTTATTCGTTTCGTAAATTAGCTTCGCGAACGAAGTTGTACTGACTTAATTAACCACAGTGCCGTGAGAATGCAGCCTTTAAAAACAGGGCGAATTCTCCATTATCGTTGATGGGAAAATAAAGTTCACCGTCTCGCCATAAATGAGTGCGAAACATAAAATAGAGTTGACAGTCAAGATTGGGATATTTCATGGCGGGTATTTTCCATCTGAATTGATAGACAATGGTGTATTAAATCATTCCTGTTTTGAAAATGATTGTTTATGATTATAACCGTTCTTTGTCTGGCATTGATTATTACGGTGCTGACATTGGCGGCTTTAATCGTGACTTCAACATGATCATTGAAGAGATTTTAGCTCAGTTTGATGCCTATTTTGCGTTGGGTGTCAAATCGTGTTGGTTGAGCCAGCGGTGGATGTGCTGCATGTTTACCCGCAGCCCGATCAGCATAGAAGCTTTGATATGCACGATACGGATATTATTGATGATATTATAGATATAGGTTTACCTATTCAGAAGATATTTTGAACGGTAGGTGAGTATGAACAACAAACTCAAGTTGATCTCGCTACGCTCGGAACGTCGTGTGTACTCCAATTCAAACTAAAGTTTGTACTCCCAACTTTACGAGAGTTTGGACGGAAAACTTTACGAGAGTTGATCTCGCTACGCTCGGAACGTAGTGTGTACTCCAATTCAAACTAAAGTTTGTATTCCAATTCAAACTAAAGTTTGAACGAAAATTCAATTAAAGTTTTTGGCGAAAAGAAAATAATTACCAACAAACTAAAGTTTGAACGAAAATTCAAACTAAAGTTTGAACTCCAACAATATTAAAGTTTTTGTTTATAATTTACTGATGTTATTAACTCATTTAAAAAATAACCGGTTCAAAGAGTTGATGGTTTTGAGTTTATGGAGTGCTGCCGTTTTTGGGCTCTTTGACTCACATCAGCTCATTTTGATCATGATAGGCTTATTGTGGCTTGGGCTCATACCGCTTCAACAAAATGGACGCAACCATTATTGGCAGAATGCTTTAACACACGCTATCGCTGCTTCAATGCCTATTGTCTTGATGTTTGTACTTTATCACGGCGTTTTACAAGCTTGGTGGTTGGCAGATGATCCGGGCTTATTACAGCGTATCGCTGAATCTGGGATTTTTCCTCACTTTTATCAAAGCGATGTTTGGCGAGCATTTAGTGCTTCTCATTTAACGCCTTGGGTTCCGCTTTCTTTGGGCATTGATTGGCATTTGTTTGGTTTGGAACCCTTGGGCTTTTACGGGCATCATTTATTGTCTTTCACGCTTGTGCTGTTGATGGCTTATTTGGTCTTAAATTTATTCTTTTCTCCCCTGGTTTGCAGTTTAATTTTAAGCCTCTTTGTGGCTTCTGTTCCCTGTGCCAATGTGGCCCAATTAATTATGGTAAGGCATTATTTAGAAGGTTTGGGACTCAGTTTGTTAGCCATTTTCGGTTATGTCAAAGCGGTACAATCACGGCGGCTAAGATGGGCCTATTTTGGGGCTTTGTTTTATTTATTGGCGACTACGGCGAAAGAGATTTATGTGCCTTTGGTTGTTATTCTACCTTGTTTACCCGTTGGCAATTGGAGGCAACGCTGGAAAATGTTATTGCCTTTTGTGGCTGTGGCGGGGAGTTATGTCGTTTGGCGCGCTTACATGCTGCAACTCAGTTATGTGTTATCGGGTTACAGTGTTTTGGTTCCGCAGCTTGATTGGGCCGCTGTATTGGCTTTACCCAATAAAGTCGCTGAGGTGTTAGGCTGGCGGTATACTTGGCAAGGGTTAATCATTTTGTTTGCTGTTTTGGTTTACTTGGGCATCGTTTTAACACAACAACGACACCGCTTGATTTATATTTTAGTCTGGTTAGCGGCCTGTCTCTTTCCCATCATTCCGGTTTTGTCGATTTTGGATTCACGTTATTTATTTTTGCCCTATTTGATCTTATGTCTTGGTGTCGCGGTGTCATTACAATTTTTAATGAGCAAACGTTGGCATTATATGGCGTTAGGGCTGGGATTCAGTTTATTGGTAGTCGGTATCAAATCGGTAGAAATAGGCCCAGCTGTTTTTCGACAAGTTGCTCTGATTAAACAATTTCGTACTGAAGGAGAATTCATTTTAAGGGGTAATGCGCCTAATGCGCTATTGCAAAATCCCATCGGGGCCTATTGGTATTATGAATCATTACAATGGTTTAGAGAACAGGTTTTGAAATTACCTGAAGGGGCAAGGGCTTGTTATGATGTATGCGTTTGTCAGCCACAAGCGACTGCTCAGTTTTATCAATACGCAAACAGCGGGCAACTCATCCCGTCTTCTCAACAGGCTTGTGGTCAAGCTGATGCTGATTTAAGCGTACAGTTTAAATGGGAAAAAGGCGCTTTACACTGGCAACTTGGCCCTTACGCAGAAGGTCAATATTATATCGCGCCCGCTGATCGAGCATCTGTGAGTGGCTATTTTTTGGCCATACCCGCCGAAGGCCGTCATCCTCAAGCTTTGTCAAGGCCGTTTTATTTTGTGATTAAATATGTTTCAATAGAGGGCTCGCAGACTTATTCGCCGGTTTTAAAGCTGCTACCAGAGCAAGATGTCGTGCGAGTGACTTGGGAACGTATTACTCAATGATCAAGCTTCTGCGCGAGAATTTAGTTCAAAATTTATTTTGCGGTTCGATTGGAGTGCAAAATTCATTTTGCGAAGCCCAAGATTGATCCCCTAGTTAAATATCAAGGATATCAAGCTGTTGATAAATAATCTGTTCATTGTTGATTGATAAAAGGAAGGTTTTATAGTGAGATTGAATTTAAAATACTTTGCGCTTGGGGTTGGTTTGATTGAGTTAGTCAGTACGCCTGTCTCAATGGCCGATGATCTTGAATCACTTGGGGTTACGATCAGTGGTTTGCTTCAGGTTGAATCGCGTTACTTTCGAGATTATCAGAAGAATGAGACGAGTGAAATGGCGCTGGATGAAGCGGGATTGGTGATAGATGTTCAGAGGCATAAGTGGGTTAGTGCTCATTTGGCCTTTATTTATGAACAGGAAGCGACACCGTTAGAAATAGATGAGGCCTTTATTACCCTCGGCAATTTGGAAGAGTATCCCCTTTTCCTCACGGTGGGCGAATTGTATGTGCCTTTTGGTCATTTGGATACGAATATGGTGTCCGATCCATTGACATTGGAGTTGGCGGAAACGCGGGCGAGGGCGAGTCAGCTGGGTTTTAAGACGGGGCCTTTTTATGGATCAGTCTACGCTTTTAATGGGTTGACCGATAATAAGCACAACACGATAGATCATTATGGCGGTAATCTGGGTTTGGCTGATGAAGTGAGGGGTATCAGTTATGATTTAGGGGTGACTTACATCAATGATATTGATGACACGGCGGCTGTAAGCGAGACTTTGGATTTAGAGGCTTCAGCTGTTGATTATGATCATGTGGGGGGCTTGAGTGCTTACTTGCTTGTTGATATGCAGCCTATCAGTTTGATAGCGGAATATGTGACGGCTTTGGATGAATTTAAGGCTGCTCATATCGCTTTTAATGGCAGCGGTGCAAAACCGCAAGCTTGGAATATCGAAGCGGCTTATAACTTTAATGCGATGGCTAAGGAGATGACGTTCGCTTTGGGTTATCAAGGCACTGAAGAGTCTGTCGCTATGGGTTTACCTGAGCAACGCTATTTAGGCACGATTTCGGCAACCCTTTTTGATCAAACTCGCTTGTCTTTGGAGTATGCGCGTGATGTGGATTACAAGGTTAGTGAGGGGGGAACGGGGAATGAGGCGGATAGTGTGATTTTGCAATTGGCTGTTGAGTTTTAGATCATAGGCGAACGACAAGGGCGAAGCGGTGTGTTCGCCCTTTTGCTTGTTAACCCTCATTTTCTAAAGAAACGGCGGATGGGAGGATGATTGAAGTATTTGAACGCATCCATCCAACACTTGAAACCACTAATAAGTCTAAAAGACAATAAAAAGCCCCTGCACTGACTGGTGGATTTGTACTCGTTAATCCTAGCCACGGTACATCAAAATGCCAGGCCCAATTTCCAAGCTGGGTGCCATAGATTTCCAAGATCAGAGATAAGACAAACATTGTCGCGTAGAGTTTCTTCGCCTTTCCAAAGATAAGACAGAGCAAAAAAGTCAGAAATAAAATCCCGCCCATCGTATCTAATCCCGTCACAATAGCGAAAATGATGTAAGGCGCTGTGACAGTGGGTACCCACCAAATGATCTTATCGGGTAATTTAGGCGCTAATAATAGGCCCAGTGTAAAAAGCAGGGCATGGCCTGGGGGCACAAATAAGGGGATATTGTGTAAACGATATTCATAAAGCCCCCAAACGAGAGAAAGAAACATTTCACCTGCGGTTGCGTACACCACACATAAGATTAAACTCAGGCGCTCAGTCTGATTGCCGCTTTTTAATAACCACAGAAAAAATAAAAAAATCAACACATTGGTAAAGGTTTGCCCCCAAAATTCAATGGTTTGATCAATGAATAATCCCCCTATCAATAATAAAACAATAATGACTGACTTCATTTTTTCACGGCAAAAGGCAAATTGATCACAGATAACAGATCACTGTTCACTGATTGGATTAGTGGATAGGTATTTGAATGAGGGGAATTGAAGATATGGATAATAGAGAAGTGGCCTGAAAAAAAACAGACCATTATGAATTAAATAAAAGAATTAAATAGTGGTCGGGATGAGAGGATTTGAACCTCCGACCCTTGCCTCCCGAAGACAATGCTCTACCAGACTGAGCTACACCCCGACTTGATTAATAACTACGATTTATAGAAAAATGGGCCAATGCCATAAGCGCATCAGTATAAGGTGATGCAGGTAATCCTGTCAAGGCCGACATTGCCATTTCCGCCTCCTTGCGAGCGACGCGAGCAGTATACCCTATCGCGTCTGTCGATTCAATAGCCTCAATGACTTGTGTAATCCATTCTTTGCCCCCTTGGGCAATAGCTTCACGTAAGACGTGTTGTTGATCGGGTGTGCCATGCTTGAGGGCATAAATCAGTGGCAAAGTGGGTTTGCCTTCAGCGAGATCATCACCAAGATTTTTACCCATCTCATCCGAAGTCGCGCTATAGTCTAACACATCATCAATCAATTGAAATGCAGTACCTAAATGCGTGCCATACCTCGCCATAGCTTGCTCATAAGCATTCGATTGTTCACTGATAACAGCGCCTAATTGCGCGGCCGCTTCAAATAATTTCGCCGTTTTAGAACGAATCACTTGTAAATATTCGGATTCCGTTGTGTCGGGTTCATGGCAGTTCAGTAATTGCAAGACTTCCCCTTCTGCAATAACATTCGTTGCATTAGACAGAATTTCCATGACGTGCATATTTTTAACATCAACCATCATTTGAAAAGCCCGCGAATAGAGAAAATCCCCTACCAAAACACTGGTTTCATTACCCCAAACACTATTAGCCGTCTCTTGCCCACGTCGTAATTCAGAGGCATCCACCACATCATCATGTAGCAAAGTGGCCGTGTGAATAAACTCAATAATGGCTGCTAAATTAATATGATACGTTCCTTGATAGGCAAAAGCACGGGCCGTTAAGAGTAATAACATCGGGCGCAAGCGTTTACCACCGCTATTAATAATGTAGTGTCCAACTTGATTAACTAATGCAACATCAGAATGCAAACGTTTTTGAATCAAAGCATTGACTGCCTGCATGTCGTGGTTGATTAAAGTTTGGATAGCCGCAATATCCATCATAAAATTATCTATTATCTATTATCAATTTTCAATTATCAATTTAATTATAAATTAACCATTAACCATTAACCATTATCCGTCATTTATCAAAACCTTGATAACGATTATGTTGGCCAGGCTAACCGATTATTTTTCTAAACTCTAGCGTACCAGAAAATCAAGAAAATGGGTAATGGGTGAAGGCATTTTTGATTTTACGATTTATGTAGGGGCAATCCCTTGTGGTTGCCCCTTCAATCAAATAATGCCTAATAACAAAAGCTTAAAATGCTTCTAATTCAGCCAATTCAGCCAGTATTAAATTTTGATAGTGTTTTTCCAAGACGGGACAAGCTTTAATAGCCGCAATCACTTGCTCTTGTGCCTCATCATTAATAAACCCTTTAAGTCGTCGCGCATCGCGATGCACTTGCATGATGAGATCATCCAATGAAAAAGTTGTGCAAGCGTTTCGGCAATCAATATAAGAATCATGTGCTAGAAAAAAATGCTGGCTGGCTTTTAATAAAACTTGACATGATTTTAAATGGGCTCGACTCCTCACATAAGGGTGTATTTGAGAATTAATCATAAAAAGTAAGGGGCTAGGTTCAAGACCGACTAAAAGTAGATGTTTATTTTTAGCGGGTGTCGTAAATTTACAAAATAAACGAAGTACCTGCCCCGGCAGGATATTATCCCGAATGTATTGCTCCTGTCGTGTTGTCATAAAAACCTCTATTCATTATGGACTTTGGACAAAGGGATTCATTTTTGAAAAGCGATTTACAATTTGCCCTTCTTCAGTTATCAGTTAGCACTGATTAATCAGTGTATTTCACATTTCAGCGAAGCTAAATTTTTTGCGTGCAAAAACGTTTGCCTGAAATAGACTTTGGATAAAACGACATCAATTTTATTTCGATAGATTTTGCCACGGAAAAACACGGAAAAACACGGAAATATGCCGTGGCTTTTAAAATACCTCCATTGGTTTGTAGGGACTACCTTAACGGCGCGTGGTACTAGTTGAAAATATTTTCATCCAAAAAAGTGTTTTAATAAATTCTTTTGCTCGCTTTTAAATTACGGATATTCAAAACGGATAAACAATTTAAGTGATGAACATAAGAATGACTATTGTTAATTAAAACAGAGAAATCAGAAAAATTTAAGCAAAAAAAAAGCCGCGAGTATGTCAATAAAAACATTACTCACAGCTTATTTAGAAA
>JAYQWI020000338.1:0-5147 GCA_035871815.2 Candidatus Parabeggiatoa communis | reverse complement strand
CAACTACGAACAAGTACCCGAATACCCCTTAAAATTGATGGACAAAGCCGATACACCCTTAGAGTGGCGCGTCGAAAAAATGAAACTGGCCCGCGACAAGCGGCAAATCATTTACAACGATTCCTTAACTCTCGCTGGCATTCCCCCCGAAACGTTTGACTATCGGCTCGGCAATCGCTCCGCCCTTGATTGGGTGATTGATCAATATCGCATCAAAGTCGATAAAAGAAGTGGTATTGTGAATGATCCTAATCGGTTGGATGATGAAGAGTATATAGTGCGCTTGATTGGGCGAGTGGTTTTGGTGAGTTTGGAGACGGTGGGGATTGTGTTGAAATTACAGGATTTGACACTATGATAAAATATTGTGTGACACCAAGCGTTGTGAAAGGTGTTTCCAAATAGAATTTGGGAACGAACAAAAAAACTTGACTTATTGGATAATATTTTGTATAAAATATACATTAGGAATGAGAATTAAATAAAGTCCAAAATTAAAACATTTTAGTTTTGAAAACTAAAAGGTTTGGCCGAAAATAGGGAAGTTATTAAATTTTCATTCCTATATTATAAACGTCAACAAGTTAAATAAATCAGTTGGCATTGGGTTCCTAAAGAGGGTATAAAATATATAAAATATTTTATACCGATTTTAACGGCTTTTTAGGTGTTTATTTTTAGTTAGGTGGCAATTGCCCAGCATCTAGCTTAATTTCTAATTGGGCGTTGAGAAAATAACATGATGAAATTTATTGGGATTATTATCCTAATAGTCATTCTTGCAGTCGTATTTGCTCCTTCCGAGGAGGAAAAGCGTATTGAAGCATCTAATTTTCCTATATTAGATGCTACATATGATGATTTGAATAAGGATGTTGGATGCGATAGCAAATACAGTGACGACAAAAAGACAGATATTTTTAATTCTAAATACAAGAACCATTGGATGACATGGAGTGGTAAGATTGTCTTGCTAGAAGCAGACGATGTCTCATTAAACGTAGATGGTAAAGGAACACAAGACCTTGCTATAACGTTTTCAGACAAAAAAGCTGGGTATGATCTCAAAAAGGGAGATACCATTAAAGTGAAATTTGTCATGAAACATGCCGGTGGCTGTTTCTTGCCATTTATTGGAGAATTTGCATCTATTGTGAAGTAACCTAGTACCACGCGCCGTAAATTTATCCGATTATTTATATTAATAACAATCAATGGGTTAGCTATAATCATTATCCGATATATTAACGACGTGTGGTACTAGCTGGTAACTAGGAAGGTTGGGCAACGTGATTGCCCAGCACTCTGAATCAGCTAGGTAGCCCGCTAAAATCAATTCGTTGTATTCAATCAAACTTCATTTCCTCATTCCCAAATTCCATTTCATTTTTGAACCAAGCTATAAATATGCAGGTATCCCAATAAAGTATCTGTTTACCATTCATTATCACGTATTCCTCGCACGAAATCTTCAGAACGCTTCTGACCAGTTGCATTAGGTGCTATCCCCTGTAAATTAAAGAGGGTAGGAAGTTCATCTTCATCTGGATAAATTTCTATATCAGTCACATCGACAGCATAAGGGAAGGGAGAACTGCTTTTATATTTAAATTCACCCTCCACATTAACATAATGACTCACTCCATCTATTGCTTTTTGTAATAAATCAACAGAAAAATAGCAATCAACTTTCTTGGGACCGATTACAGGATAGATACGAAACTTGTTTTTAGGCGCATGAATATCTAGCATTTCTAATGTACCCGTCATAGATTCCTCAATGACTTCATCTGGCCCTAATAGTGAATCTATCTTAGCGGCTAAATTGAGTGGTATATTGATATCTTCATTATCGTAACTCAGTTTAATTTCAGTCATACGAGGAGCCACAATTTTCTTAAGCGATTGAAGTATCTGGTCATTATAGTCATGAGGTAGTCTACCACTGATAATATCTTGTAGGCCTCTAAAAAGTTGATGAATAATAGTATGAGTATTATCATTCATACTCTTTAATGGAACAGCTTCAAGTACCACACAAGCTGGACTGGAATGACTTAAATCAATAACACGATAATAGGTCGATTTTTGACTCTGTTGATTAATAGAAGAATCAATATATCCAAGCACTGTTTTGAACGCACCTAATTGATTGACAAAATCAGAAAGACGTAAATGCTCATCATCATCTAAAGAGCCTTTAAAGGTTATTGAAAATTGATTTTTTTTCATAGTATAACCCCTGTAGCCCAACTGACTACCAGTAAATAGATGTATTAAAAAATTTTCACTATAATAGATAACTATTTCAAAAGTAAAATTATTTTTCTGAAAGGGCCGCGATAAATACATGCCATGCACTTTACTCCCATTTTTGCGTGCAAAATGCAAAAAATGCCGTTTGTTTAAATTATTCAACTTGCCTAAAAAGCTCATACAGAAAAATTAATTCGTCGGGTGGGCAAGTGTTTTTGTTGCCGCCCTTAAACATATTGATGTGTTTGTCATTAATAATTAACCATTAAAAATTGACATCACCCTGAAGAAGCTTTTCCACGGAGGTGAGTTCACTATCCTTATTTTTATCTATTTTAAAAGAAACAACGGGTTATCAACGCAATCGTCTATTTATATTTGATAACTCAAACTTTTTATTGACTAAAATAGTCAAATCCTGATCTATAAAATTCTATATATCAATTTTTGGGCTTAACTTTACATATAAAATTCTGTATGTGAATTTTCTGGCTTAACTTTACATATAAATTTCTGCCTTTGATTGGGTGATTGATCAATATTGAGTTTTCGTTCCTAAAAGAAGTGGCATTGTCAATGATCCGAATCGCTTGGATGATGAAGAGTATATTGTGCGGTTGATTGGGCGAGTGGTTTTGGTGAGTTTGGAGACGGTGGGGGTGGTGAAAGATTTGGAGAATTTGATGTTATAATTAATCATCATTTTATTGTGATGGTGTAGAGTCACAAGGTTTCGTGATATTTCATTAGAGTTAATCAATGAACATTGTCTTTTTCTTCAACCTTCATATCACAAAACAACTAAGAGAACCACAATGATAATTCTAAGTGCCTTCAACAAAGGCGGTGTTGGTAAAACCACCCTTGCAGTACATGTAGCGGGTTTACTCGCAGAAACGGGACGAGTATTATTAGTTGATTGTGTCGATCAATATGACGCTTTTGCATTTTATTGTCGTCAAGAACCTAAAAATGTATTAGATTCACAACGTGCCAAAGAAAACGAACGCTTAACCGTGATTTGGAATCCAGATCAAACACGAATAACTCGCTTAGTTGAACCAAGTGAATATGAACACATTGTACTTGATATCAATAGCCCAAACGAAGACACTGTGAAAGTGATCGTAGAAAATGAACCTGATATTATCTTATTACCGATTAATGATCAGGCATTAGCACTTGATAAATTGGCTGATACTTTGGCTATTGTGGCTGCTATGCAAAAAACCAATTACCACAGTAAGGTCAGAATTGTTCCTTTAGGCGCAACCAAAGCACGAATCGAAGAATGCTTAGCGCAAATTGCAGTTAAGCCAACAAACTTGCAAATGACTAAACGAATCAAGAAGCATAGAAAAGAATTCCCTGATGCGTTACAAACGGGTAAATTCGTTTGGCATTACAATGATTGTGAGTACATACGTGACATTTTACAAGAAACCATTCATGGATAAATAGGAGGAAACATGCCTCGAAAAAAACAACCCAGTATTGCCGTTAAAAAAGCACTGGAACAGATGCCAAAAACAGAGGAGACTCAATCGGCTTATCAAGCGATTTCAGTCAAGTTGACACAATCTCAGTTAGACAAACTGAAAGAAATAACCACCCAGTTGGGTATGAATGAACGTTTCGCGCTTAATTTAGTGATGCGGTATGGGATTATTTACGCCAACAAGAAAAAACAACCGATGGAGAAACTAAAAGGTTTCCCAAAAAAATTTGGTACTAAGCCAATTGACGTTGAACCCACCGCCGATACGATAATGAGGTTGACAGAAAACGATTTGATGAATAAATCGAAAGAGCTGGTTGTTTTCGGTTTAAAGATTTTCCATGAACGATTATTGAACATTAAATAGCTTTCCATGACTATGAGGCAGCTTACTTTTCCACAAAGACGGGCTATTATTAAGGGGCTACTCAGTGCCAGTAGCCCCACTAAACAAGAACTTGGGCGACGATTCGCTTATTTTCTTGGTTTTACGCCAGGCCCAAGAGGCCCTGATGATGGCATTGATGGTTTAATCGAAGAAAAGGGTTTAAAAATTCATTTTCAAAGCAAGTTAAGTGCTAATAAACTCAATGTAGATGAAGCCAAAAAATATTACTCTGATATCATTGTTCATAGGGCCAACATAAGTATCATGTTAGCGGGTGTGGGTTATACCAAAGCATTTTTTGAACGTCTCGGTGCTCATAGCAACATAACCCCTGTTAAAATTCATTTATTGACGCTTGAGGATATTTTCTGTGAAACAGAAAGCTATGAAAAAGCCAGAAATGATCTACCCCGCTTGAGTCAACTTCAAAATTTGGATTGGTCATCTTATCACTAATTTTCTATCATTGTTTGTCGTTCCCAAATTCTATTTGGGAATGACTTTTTCGTTTCAAAATTCCATTTGTTCATTCCTGAAACAACGTTCTGCATCGTACCCTTTTTCCAATTTATTTTCGCGAAGGCGCAATTTTCGTCCAAATTTATTTTGCTTGCAGCCAAGATTGATAATGATTTTTTTTGGGAATGCGCCCTGTGCCCTTAACAATTTTAAATGATACGATACTTTTGGTATAAATATTGCATATATCCATTGTGATTCAAAATAAGTCTTTCTTATTTGAGCGTTTACTCGCTAATGCTATTATAAAAAAAATAACCTATCTGTTCCTATAAATCTACTCAAAACTATTCATAGGTAATTCGCTCTCTGTTGATAGTTCTTGAGAACGGCAACTAGAGTCCGGGTTGAGCAGTCCCAACCATTGGTACGCAATCCGACAAAAGTCGTTTTGTACAACTAACCTCTGTAAATCTTGAAAGGAAGTCCCTTATGGTCAAATTGACCTTCAAACTCAATCAAGAAGTTTGAACACCAATTTACCAA
>JAYQWI020000337.1:0-7442 GCA_035871815.2 Candidatus Parabeggiatoa communis | reverse complement strand
TATTGAGTACAATGGATTTTGTTGCTAAACGAATTGGAATTATGAATTAAGAATTGAGTACAACGGATGACGGGGATAAACGGATTGGTAATTAAGGAATGACTCAAAAAATCAGCATTAATTCATGACAATCAGCGTTATAACTGATAACTGATAACTGATAACTGATAACTGAAGTGAAATAGCCGATACCCCACACCCAGTGAGTATATCGGCAGCTTTCATTAACTAACAGGCTAATGAAAGTTGAGAAGCGTGCTATTACAGAGTCATGCGACTTTGGTAGTGCTGGCTCCTGCAAAGAATCGGCAAATTTCACTAATTCAGCATAAGAGGAGAACATAACCCAGTTTCGACATCTCTAAAAAACGCAGGCCTCTCAAAAGGCAAGCAAGTTCGGGCCCATCCCAAACACGATGGCGACACTTACTTACCCCATCGTTTATGGTGGGGCTAATCGGTATTTTTTCAATGCCTTCGCTCGATCAGGCTTGCAACCACGATTCTGGGTACGGAATACCACTGATTTGGCAGATGACTTAATTTGGGAGTGGCCTAAAAATAATTGATAATGAGTATATTGAAGGATGAATCACGGTTTAACCGATGTGATAACTGATAACTGATAACTGATTTTGAGTCAGCCCAAAAAAACTTGGAACCCGCCTCTCATTCCAAGCCCGTTAAGATGTCGAGTGGATAAAGCTAAATACATCCACAAAACCCTTTAACCAAACTGACTCATAGAGAGGCAAATTAGCGAGAATACCTCTCGTGTAGGTAGGCGAATTTGCTAGTTCCCGCAAGGAATCGGTAAATTCATTATTTCAAACTCAATGATTGGGAGACTAATCATGGCTATACAACATAGAAAGCGCAGTTTTATGAAAAGCGCAAATTCGGGGCCGCCCAATAGGTGGTGGCGATTTGTACCCACTTTGGCGGTTGGGTTGACTTTGCTTGTGGGGAGTGCTTTGTCTTCAACTGCCCTTGCTGCCACTTATGAAGCAAAAATCTGTTTTGTTGATATGTTCGGTCAAGCAGTTAATGGTTTAACTGTTGCCACAGGTGGCAAAACGGCAATCACAAGTGATGGTTGTGCGACAATCACAGGATTAGCTGATAATAGTCTTTCTGGAGACCCCGCTTATAAATTGACCATGTCAAATGCGGGTTATAAGCCATTTGTTAGTGGGGAATTTAAAGTGGGTTCCAATCATCGTTCCCATAATTTTGGACAATTCCACGCGATCAAATCTGTTGAAGGCTACCGTATTCAAGGCGTGGTAGTTGATTCATCTAGTCAATCATTATCTGGCGTGAAAGTTTCCATCAATGGTAAACAAGTGATTACCGATGCAAGTGGTCAGTTTGGTATCAACTTATCAGAAGCAGGGTCGTACACCTTGACATTTGAGAAGTCAGGCTACCCAACTGTCACAAGAAGCTATTCTGTGAGTGATAGCAACCCATTGAAATCAAGCGGAAATGTCAGACTCAGTATTGGCTATGTCCAAATCCGTTTCATGGATATGTTTGGACAAACAGTGCGTGATCTCACTGTCACTGCAGCTGGCAAAACGGCTACTTTAAATAGTAGCGGTTACTATCTGATTGAGGGTTTATCAGGTGGGACGTATACTTTGGAGATGTCAAATGCTGGCTATAAGGCATTTAGCCGTGATTTTACCTTGAGTTCTAGCCGTACAAGCCAAAACTTTGGTAGCGTTTATTTGATTAAAAACACTAATGGCTATGGTATTAAAGGTAAAGTGATTAATACTTCTGGGCAAGCCTTTGCCGGTGTAACTGTTTCTGCCGACGGTCAATCAGTCAGTACCGACAGTGCTGGGAAATTCATTATCTATTTCTCATCTGGTAATACATATACCCTGACATTTGATAAAGCCGGTTATCTTTCCGTTTCCAATAACTATTCGGTGAGTGATACTAGGCCACTAAGAGAGGCTGGCAATGTTAGAGTCATTGACGGTTATAGTGTTACTGGCAGCGTGCTCGATATCAAAAAGCAGGGACTGGCCAGTGTAACGGTTACAGTAGGTGGTCAAACAGCTATTTCTGATGCGAATGGCAAATATACTGTCACAGGCATATCAAATCATGGTAGTCATACACTGACTTTATCAAAAGGCGGTAATACAATTACTCGCTCAATCAGTATTTCCAAAAGTCAACCTGTCTATTCAATGTACACCCTGTATTTGGTGGATGGCTACATTGTCTATGGTGCGGTTTATGACGTGTTTAATAAACCTATTGCCGGTATCCAGGTAGAAGCCAGTGGTAATAGCGGTGTGACTAATGCGGAAGGTCAATACCAAATTTCGGTATCCGATACTGGGCAGCACACTATCACATTAAAACAAGCCGGTTATAAAGAAGTTGCAAGCTCTGCTAGTGTGAGTGAGACGGTTCCAAGTCGTTCAGCGGGTAATATGTATGCCATTTCAACAACGGATGGTTATTATATTTATGGAAAAATCACTCTAGTTGATTCCAGCGTTCCTTTCTCCAAAGTGACTGTCGTATCAGGTGATTTGACAACCACAGCTGACAGTGAGGGTAATTTTCATCTCAAAGGTTTGTTGGTACCTGGTCAACATCAGTTGACTGTCAAAGTTGACAGCGATGGATATAGGGATATCACTAGAAACTTTTCTGCCTATGATAGCCGTCCCTATTATGGATTGGGTACAATTGGGTTTGCGCCTAGTCTCAATATGGCAATGACCACAGATAGTAACAAGATCGAATTGGGTGGCAAAATGGTTTATACGGTTAATATTACCAATCATGGTAATGGCCCTGCTAACCAAGTTGAAATGCAGTCCTCATCAGATAAGCCTTTACCCTCATTTGCGCGCTTTGTTTCTGCAAAAGTTGTCGAACCCAAATTGCCTAATTATAACACCCCTGCGGATGGTGGCATAGAAGACAACTGTAATATTATCCCAGAAACGAGAATCCTTGAATGCAAATATTTAGGGACGTTAGGGGGTGGACAAACCACACAAATGAAAGTTGAGATCGCTTTTGATAGTGGTACTAGTACTACTAATAGTGGTGGAAGTTACACTGGTGGTGGAAGTTACACCGGTGGTGGTGGAAGTTACACTGGTGGTGGAAGTATCAACATTAACCAACCATTCAGTCTCTCTTTTGAAGCGTCTGGTGTGCCATGCTTAGATTGTTCGGGTGATGATATACCTGTCATAAAAGCCCCTCCAGCTCCAATTAAGCCCATCAAAGTTGAGCATTTTCTCACAATGGGAATCAGTGGGGGTACAAGCCAGCTTAAAATTGGTGAGACAACCGCTTATAAAGTGGTTGTCAGCAATAGCCAAACAGCACCAACGGCTATCACTAATACCAATTTGAAAATCACCTTTCCTGAAAGTTTGGAATTAACAGACGCAACAACCACTCAAGGTAATTGCAGTACTGTTGGTACGACAATAAGTTGTTATTTGGACACGCTTGTGAGTGATACCCGTGTTTCAGTTGATCTGGCCTATCAGGCTAAACTTGTTGGTATCGGTCAAGTTGCTGTGAGTTTGACTAGCAAGCAAGTACCCAATATCGACAAAAGTTCGACGACTTTTTCGATTATTCCACCACCTCCCAAAATCAAGGAAGACATTAAAAAAGTCGTGATATGTGGTGAAGAATGTGAAAAAAATGGAGACGAACCGATAGTTGTCGGACTGGGTGATGCCGCCCTCATGCTGTTGATTGATACGACAGGTAGTATGGGCGAAGAAATCGCAGCATTAGTGGCTGCTATTGAGGAGTATGTGACAACCGCAAATCCACCTTCAGTAGGCTTAGTTACCTTTAAGGATAACGTGACCTATCGTACCATGACCAACAATATGTCCACATTGTTGTATCATGTCAAAAGGTTAAATGCTGATTATGGAGCAGATTGTCCAGAAGCCTCCCTGATGGCCTTAAAGGAAGCATTGCCTAAACTCAAAATGGGTGGTCGCGTGATACTCGTCACGGATGCCTCTTCTCATGCCGATGTCAATGTTGATGACTTAATTACAGCACTGCGTGCCAAGGCTGTCCGCGTTGATGTCATACTTTCAGGCGATGATTGCGTGGGGGTCTGCGAAGTTTTAGATGCGGGTGGTGAAGATAGCATCGGCGCAATAAAAGTCTTTTCACGCATTGCTGAAGAAACAGGCGGTTTATTTGCGACTCCCTTTGAAGTCAATGCGGGTACAACGTCTGGTGCGACGAAATATCATAAAGTGGTATTAAACGTGATGCGTAGTGCCGTATCGCCCAGCGTGATATCAATCATGCCAAGTTCTGTACCACAAGGCACAACTGTCGATTTAACGCTCACTGCGGCTAATACTAGCTTTAATAGCGATAGCCAAGTCAGTTTTGGTGATGGCATAACGACTAATAATGTTGAGGTACTTTCCCCAACAAAAATGAACGTGAATGTCACTTTATCCGAAACGGCTAGTGCCAATTTCCGTAATGTCACAATTGTTAGCCAACGAGGTGATGCGAATGAAACCGCTAAGGGTTTAGGATTACTTGAAGTGGTAGAAACGTTTGAAGAAGCACAAATTCTGAGCGTGACACCGGCAACAGTAGCGCAAAAAGGTACGACAGAGGTGACAATCACCGCAGTGAATGCTGACTTGACTAATCGTTCCCATTTGAGCTTTGGGGAAGGCATCAGTGTACAAAATGTGATTGCCAGTAGTCAAAATACCTTAACGGCTACAATCAATGTCTCTGACAGTGCGAGTCTTGGATTACACAAGGCCGTTATTACAACCGGCAGTGATGTGTTGGTTAATACTTGCCAAGAAGGTGTCTCACCAGCAATAGGTTCTTTATTAGTGACAGAACCCAGCACAGTACCCCGTATAGTCGAAATGATGCCAGAACGAGGTGCCCAAGGTGCTATCCGCTGGTTAGATATTACAGCCATCAACACCCACTTTGTTCAAGATGTGACAGAACTGAGTTTTGGTGTTCAACCCGGTATTTATGTATTAGAACTAACCGTTGTCAATGAAACTCAACTTAAAACGTTGGTGCAAATTGATCCAGAAGCGGAACTGGGATTTTGGGATTTGTTTGCCTATACCGATGACGAATTTGCCTCGTTGCTTGATGGCTTTGAAGTCACTCCGAAAGGCCCTTGCACTGTAGAAGGTTATGTCATCGACAAAATGGGCGAACCACTTGCTAATTTGGAATTAGACACAGGCGATCTGCTTGGTTTTAGCGACGAATCGGGTTATTTCATGATCACCGGATTATGGGAAGGTGAGTATGAAATGGCTATAAAAGGAAGTGGCCATTCTGATGTGGTTGAATTTCTCGTCAGTGACAATACTGCCATTAATGGTGATGCCAATAGTGAAAATTGTCTGGTACTCTTACCGATTACAGTTGGTAGTTCTGACCTTGTGGTAAGTGTAAAACCTGATTCATGGCTTGCCTATCAAGGCGATATGTTGACTTATACAATCACGGTGACAAATAGCGGTGATGCCGTGGCGACTGGACTTGTCTTTACAGATCAACTGCCAGAAGGGGCTAACTTTATCTCAGCCGAAATACTTGATGGCGGTGAGTGTGTAGCAGATATGGATAAGAATACTGTTACTTGTACATTGCCTGAGCTTGGTCCTAATCAAGACGCTAAGGTGAAGCTAAAGATGCAGGTTGACCAAATTACCAGCTATAGTGTGGTCAATGTTGTAAGCTTAGTTTCTAATGAGTATCCGCCAGATGTGACCAAGACATGGAGTACCTTCCGGCCGTATCTATCAGTCTATATTGATGATGATCGTGATCCTGTCGCTCCCGGTAGTACTTTGTTTTATACTGTTCATGTTGAACTGAGTCACTATGCTTCAAATGCGGCAACTGAAGTTAAGTTAGTCAGTTACTTACCGGCTGGCATTGAACTGAAATCGGTTAGTAGCGACTATGCGACTTGTGATACCAGCCATTTCCCAACAATCACTTGCGACGTGGTTGATTTAGATGTCAATTCACTGGAAGATGGCGTTGTTAGCCATATCGAAGTGCATATAGGCGTGGTAGTCAGGGACCCGGGTTCGTTATTACTGATTCACAAAGCTCAAGTCAGTGCTAAAGAGTACTCAATTCACACGAGTCGTGAGCGTACTTGGGTAGATATTGGCGAAGGCTTTGTTGATATGGCTTTCCTCATTGATCAAACGGGGAGTATGCAGGCAGAAATCAATTCTGTAGTAAGAGCCATCGGGGAAGTTATTGACGAACTTGACGGTGCGACTACTCCTTGGTTAGCATTGGTGACATTTAAAGACGATGTTAAACTCAGAGCGGCAACCCAAGACATTGAACTGTTTAGAAAAATCCTTGGTGATTTAGAAGTAGAAGGTGGCGGTGAATGTCCTGAAGCATCGTTTGAAGCATTGGTGAGAGTTATTCCACACATCAAAGAAGGGGGGTTTATCTTCATAGCGACAGATGCTTCACCGTATGCAGAAGTGGATGTTGAGAAAGTGATGGTACAGATGCGCGGCAAAGGTATCCGCTTTAACGCCATGATCACGGGCGATTGCAGTTTGGAAAGCAGTTGGAATGAACTGCCAAATTAATTTGAAGTGATGCACTGAGTGATAATGACAAGGATTGGATAGTTTATATTCAATCCTTGTTTTTTTTTGAGTTGAGTATAATAGATGACAGTTGATATTTTATTAACACGCCAACCCCGAAATGGATTTTAATTTGATTCAGATATTGTTTTAAAAGAGGGAGAACAATGCAAGCCGTTGAATTTAAAACACAACCCCATAATGGCATGATAAAACTACCTTCTGAGTTTCAACAATGGGATAAACCAATGCGTGTCATTTTGCTTATTGAAGAAATAGGCGCTGCTATTCAAATAGCAAAAGACTTAGCACCAACTGATCTTTTATCACTAAAACAATCGCAAACAACTCATGGTAGCAAAACGTTTGACGAACCTTCAGATTTAGGAAAATTGGCAAACTTGACAGCTCGATCCTATATCGTAGGTGAGCCTGAAAACCTTGTTCATATCGATTGGTTTAATGAGTGGTACCCACAATGTATTTAGATACGCATACTGTCGCATGGTTATATGAGGGACTATTGAACGTTTACGCAGTAAGGGCCTCGTTTTCAATCCGATGATAACGGGTGATTGCAGTTTGGAAAGCAGTTGGAATGAAGTGCCCAATGAGAATTAGTTGGGTGATATGATAGAACGCTGATGAGACTGATTGATTCAGTTTAATCAGTTAAATCAGAGTTCTCTCTTTTATAAAGGTTTAAAGAGGTGGGAAGCCATTCCCACCTTTTTTTTTGCACTAAGCTTTTTAAATCAGGCAACACCTTCAGAGTTGAATTTATTGTTTTTGTTA
>JAYQWI020000336.1:0-4097 GCA_035871815.2 Candidatus Parabeggiatoa communis | reverse complement strand
GTGTATTCGCCCTATATTGAATGATATGAAGCTAAAACAACTCAAATTAATAGATTTCCGTCCGTTTAAAACATTAAACATCGAATTTGGAGAACAGTTAACGGTTTTAGTCGGTGTTAATGGGGCTGATTAATTGACATTGAATATAATCAAGCGTTATTTTCAGGGTAACTCGCTAAAACAAAACGAGGTAAAAAGAAACAAACGACTACCAATTTGACAAAAAAATTTGGAACGAAAATCGGGCCTTCAAGATTTATCTTGATAAACAAAGCCTAACGTACATTTCCACGACACTGTGGATTTATGTCTGGTGCTATTTCTTTTCTTATCCTTTTTTATAAACAATCCTTGTCATTATTAATCCTTGTCGTTATTTTTCAAATTTAATTGATGCTTATGCCTAAGTTATCAAAAAGGTGATTTTGCAGCAAAGAATTGATAATGGCTCATTCATAATTGATGTGATGACTGATAACTGAAAGGGGGACTGATTCAAATGGAACAATCCAGTAAAGCTAATGCTGTGATTCAAACGGCCTTATTAGGCTTTTTCAGCGCGATACTCTATTTTTTACTTTACTATTTTGAAGAGGAAATTGTCGTTTGGAGTAGAGAAGGCGGTTGGTATTTGATTGTGCCGCTTATCATCGCTTTTCTATTTACTTTTGTGTATGGCACGTTTGCAAGCCATTTTTGGGATATCTTGGGCGTTAAGACGAAACCCATTAAAAAATAACCACATCTCTTCAAGGAGGATAGTATGGCGAGACTAAGTCATGCCAAAGTACTGATTTTGATAGTGTTTTTGTCTTTACAACTCTTGGGCGCTTTTGTCAAGGCGACCCCCATTTCTAACTCACCCTTTCTCTTTGAACCGGCTCTGACAGAACTTGAACCGCTGGATGAGATAACGCTTTCCGTATCAGGCACTCATGGTGAGGTTCTCTGGAATGTGTTAAAGGGTGAAATTCGTGGTTCGGGTAATCAAGTCATTTATATTGCGCCCAGACAACCTGATTTTGAAATTATCGAAGTCACTGATGCGGCCGGCAAAAGTGGCACTTTGACGTTTGAAGTCAGGGGATTTGTTGAACTCCAATGGGATAATGTCCTGTTTTTTTTGTTCGTGGGATTGATTGGTGGTTTAGTCAGCGGTTTTCTGGGTGCCAGCGGTGCGTTTATTTTGACACCAGCGATGATGAGTATGGGGGTACCTGCGATTGTAGCGGTTGCCAGTAATATGTGTCATCGATTTCCTCGGGTGTTTATGAGTGCCGTGAAACGTGTTGAGTCGGGGCAAGCGGACATTAAACTGAGTCTTATCATGGGGCTTTCTGCTATCGTTGGCGTGGTTTGTGGGGCTTTCCTACAAACCGTTATTCAAGCTCGCTTTTTCGATGTGGGTTCAAACTTTTATGTCTCTATCGTGTTTATCATCACACTCGCTATCGTTGGCGGTTTAGCCCTCCGTAATGCTTGGAAAATCTCTAAAGGGGGGATTTCAGATAAATCTATTGAAATCAATAAATTGGCGCGATGGGTACGGGGTGTCAAGATTCCTTTGACTATGGTGTACTTTTCGAGTTTGGGTACCCAAGTCTCATGGCTTTTCATCATTCCCTTTGGTTTTGCTAGCGGTTTATTGGCCGCGACGATTGCTGTGGGCGGATTTATCGGGGTACCGGCTATGATGTACGTGTTAGGTGCTTCAGGTTTAGTGGCTTCGGCAACACAATTAGTACTGGCCTTTCTGATCGGCATAACCGGTACCATTATGTATGCTTTCTACGGTTTTGTCGATATTCGTTTAGCCATGATTCTGCTTGCAGGTTCCTTGTTTGGTCTCCAATTGGGCACTATCAGTACCACTTACGCTAAAGATTACATGATCAAAATGGTCATGGGTGTACTCATGATAATGATCTTGTTAAGTCTGGCTATGAAGGTGCCAGTCTATTTGTCTAACATGGCAGTCATTGATAAATTGAATCCGGGGACTGTGAACCTGTTAGAAATGAGCAATTTTGTTCTGTTAGTGCTGGCTTTAGTGACGGCTGTGGGCATGATTTTTTATGCCTTCATCAGAGGCTACCTGAAATATCATAAAGAGGAAAGCCTCTGGGATGAAGAATTTGCGATGTCCCCGATTAGTGAGTCAGAACCTTTTCCGACTTCGGCAAGTCAATTATCGCCGATAGGGCGATTTGAAAAAATTCTAGTGGTGACAGATGGTTCGGATGTTAACGTGGGTGCGGTACGGGAAGCGATCAGACTGGCACAAAGAAGTGAAGGTAGTCTTTCTGCCATGTCGGTAGTGCTAACCAATCCTGAACATGAATCTTTGGCTAAGCAACTGATTGAGAAAGAAAATTATGATGCCCTCGCTCACCTAGAAAATGTGAGAACCCGTGCCAACGAGGCCGGTGTCCCTTGTGAAATCACAGTACGTCATGGTATAGATATTTATCATGAAATCCTAGATGAAGCAGAACAAAATCAAGCTGATGTTATTGTCATGGGGAGCAGAGGCCTGACGGGGTTGAAGCGATTTATGATCGGTAGTAACACGGCTAAAGTGATCGGCCGTGCCCAGTGTAGCGTTTTAATTGTACCGACAGAGGCGCAGATAGCGGGTAATAAGATCATGGTTGCTGTTGATGGTTCACGTTATAGCGATATTGCGGCCACTGCAACCATTAGCGTAGCGAAATGCCTTAACGCTCCGGTGTTAGTTGTTTCCATTGTGCATTCAAACCTGAAAGGAAAACGGCATACGGAAGTGGTAGAAGTGATTAAGCGGGTAGAAGGGTTTATGAGCAATGAAGGTATCAGTGTGGAAGGTCAAGTACTGAGCGGTAACCCTGCTGAAGCGATTCTTGAGATGGCAAAAGCGAAGGGTGTTGACTTAATTGTGATGGGGAGTCATGGTCGTATTGGACTTGATATGATGTTAATGGGGAGTGTTTCAGATCAGGTGATCAGTCACGCGGATTGTGCGATTTTTGTGGTTAAAGCGTAAATCTGTTCACTTGAAACGATCATTTTTCACTTATTCCATTTGATGCGAAGGCGCGAAGGCGCGAAGGCGCGAAGGGTATTATTGAGTATTTTGTTTCCTAAATGCCCTAGTGCCTAAAGCGCCTTTTCAGCCTACGCATAAATTTCGCCTTTTAATTCTAACAGCTCTAGTCCGGTGGTGGTGACTAACCACAAAATCTTGCCGCTAAATGGATTTTCCACACGGCGTAATCGCGACCTTATAACGGTGGACAGTATATTCACCTAATTTAAACCTAATTGAGCGTCTTTGGAAGTTTGTATCGAGACAATGCCTCTACTCTAAATATTATGACGATTTTGAATCGTTCAAAGGGGCTATTACTGATTGTCTTGCCCAAACAGATACAACTTACAGAACGGGATTCATTGCTGACTCTTAAATTCCAGTCATTCAAAAAAGCTCAAATTGTGACAGTTTAAAGTATATCATTGAAATCGACACCGACATAAACGACATGCGCTCGACGCATGAACTTATCATTGACTTGAATAATTTTGTGATCCAATATTTCTTGCACAAGATTATCTATCGTTTGCAAGCTATGGCACTGGGGTCGTTGAGTAGGAAAGCTTCAATTTCAAGGGCAACCTATTTGTCAAGCTCATTGAAAATCCGAAACCTTGACTATTTGTGTATTTATTTTGCGTCAGAATTGATTTTAATCAATCCCATTCAATGACCCCAGTGCCCTTGGGCTCGAACAAACTCAAGTTTGGACTCCTCATGCAGGAAGACACCTTCACAGCTTCGACACCGTTTGCCACAGCACGCTATCAAACCCCACCGCGACAACACTGATCAGTTTTAATTTTAATACATCATAACCTTCTGATTCCAAACATGTTTGATAATCCAGCAATTGCTGTTTCGCTTCAGAAAATTTTTCTTTTACCGGTTCTAAAGCTTCCAATTCGGTTCGACTGTGTTTTTTAACTTGAGCACCGCTTAATTTGACGTCTGATAATTTTAAATATTTGAATTCAAAGATAAAATCATACAAGGGTAGCTCACGAAAATCGGGACGGATAAGCAT
>JAYQWI020000335.1:0-13012 GCA_035871815.2 Candidatus Parabeggiatoa communis | reverse complement strand
ATGCACTAGACGTTTTTATTCAAACAGCAAACATGGAAGAAGGCCTTCAAGTTCTTCAACGCTATCCCGAATTACTCAGTGATCAAGCTGATCTGCTATTGAGTTCAATTATACACAGTGCCCGTCAACAAGGCCATGAAGACACGGCACAGGCACTTGATGAACGTCGTGATTTTATACGAAATGTGCGCCAAGAAACAGAAGGTACAAAGAGTTGTGAATTGTAAATTCAGTTATCCGTTATCCATTATCCGTTATCCGTTATCCTATTTTTGATTGATTAAATTATTTATTAACGCTGATTTGACTGATTATCCTGATTAAACGTTGATCAGTGATCAGCGTTCTACTTGTTTTTCAGCCGTGAAGACATTTAGTACAACGGATGATCGAGCGAAGCTCAATAATGAAGTTGATCGAGCGAAGCTCGTTAATGCGTTTAGGGGAATAAACGCATTTATTAGTGATAACTAATTTCTTTGCCCCCGTTTTTGGGCGCAAAAACTTTTGCCTGGAACTGATAACGGGTGCGATTAAAAGTGTGGGGGAGATCATCCAAAATAAATTTGGAACGAAGACACTGGATTTTTTGGAGTCCAAAATTTATTTTGGATAACTTTTTATGCCTTGATTTGGTTTGACTCCCGCACTTTTAATCGCATCCACTGATAACGATTCTATAAAAAAGAAATACCCTAAGACTGTAAAATTTTGTTTTTTTTAACCTTAATAAATATGGAGATTATATAATGTTTCAAGGTAGTATGGTAGCACTGGTTACACCTATGAACGAAGATGATAACCTTGAAGAGGCCAGTTTGCGCCGTTTAGTGGATTATCATATAGACAATCAGACTGATGCGATTGTTGCCGTCGGCACAACTGGAGAGTCAGCGACACTCAACCATGATGAACACTGTGAAGTGATTCGCATTGTCGTTGAACAAACGGCCGGTCGTGTGCCCGTGATTGCCGGAACCGGTTCTAATTATACCGCTGAAGCCATTGAGTACACCCGTTGTGCTGCTAAGGCTGGTGCCAATGCCTGTTTACTCGTCACACCCTATTATAATAAACCAACGCAAGAAGGCTTATATCAACATTATAAAAAGATAGCCGAAGCCGTTTCCATTCCCCAACTGCTTTATAACGTTCCAGGCCGCACCGCCTGCGACATGTTACCCACAACCGTCAAGCGTTTAGCGGAAATAGACAACATCATTGGCATTAAAGAAGCCGTCGGTGACACAGCGCGAATGCGCGAATTGCTCACCATTTCCAATGAACAATTTGCCATTTACAGTGGCGATGATCTCACCAGTTTAGAATTAATGCTACTGGGTGGCAAAGGGGCCATTTCAGTCACAGCCAATGTCGCCCCAAAAGCCATGCATGAAATGTGTCAACTGGCTATCGCCGGGGATAGTGCCGGTGCAAAGGCGATTAATCAACGTTTAATGGGATTGCATCAAAAATTATTTGTCGAAGCCAACCCCATTCCCGTCAAATGGGCCGTGCATACAATGGGTTTAATTCCCCCCGGCATTCGTTTACCCCTAACTCCCCTATCAGAACAGTATCATGAAGTTGTCAAACAAGCCATGATACAAGCACAAGTGCTTTAATTATCCATCAGATTATGTTAAGTCACACAAAAAGAGTCATCTTATTATTGCTGTTAACTGTTTTATGGGGATGTAGTGCAACTGTCAAATATCTTGATGCCAATTGGGCGGACAACAAAACGGTTTACGACAAAAGTCAACAGCTTCCCCCTTTAGAAATTCCGCCAGAGTTGAGTGAATCATCGGATCATGCTCCCGCACTCCCAAAACGGGGGAGTGTTCCCTCTCCCTATCGGGATAAGAGTGAAGAATCCAATTTACCACTCCCACTCTAAGGTAATCACTATGTCACGCTTTTTAAAAACGGCCCTTGGCTCCTTGCTTATCAGTGTGATAGGGGGATGTAGTAACCTTCCCAATCACAGCGCAGACTACAAAAATAGCACAATAGCGCCCTCCCTAGAATTGCCACCTGATTTAATTGGTTCAAGCAAAATTGATGAACAACTGATTGTCCCTGAAATCAGCAAAACAGCCACTTATTCTGACTACAGCAATGACAAAACGCGGCCACTGCCCGTGCAACCCGGTATAGATGTTTTACCCAAGTCAAAGCAAGTACAAATCAAACGCGATGGTCGTACCCGTTGGCTGGAAATGCAAGGAAAGCCAGATAGCCTTTGGACCAAAGTCAAGCAATTTTGGCTAAAAAATGGTTTTCAGTTGAAAATTGACAATCCCCAAATCGGCATCATGGAAACCGACTGGGCAGAAAATCGTGCCGATATTCCTCAAGATGGCATTCGTAAATGGTTAGGCAAAGTTTTTGATACCGTCTATTCAGCATCAACCCGCGACAAATTTAGGGTACGTTTAGAACGCGGCAGCGTTGCGGGTACAACAGAACTTTACCTCACCCATCAAGGTGCAGAAGAAGTCGCCAAAGGCAAGGACTGGGAGTGGCAAGGCCGTCCATCTGATCCCGAACTAGAAGCCGAAATGATCAATCGCCTGATCGTATTTTTTGGCGTAGAGAAAACACAAGCTGATACCCTGTTAGCAGAAAATAAAATCGAGCCCGTCTCGCGTGCTCAATTGATAGACACTCAAGCAGGGCATAAAAGCTTAATTGTTCGTGAAGACTTTGAACACACTTGGCGACGCACAGGATTGGCATTAGATCGTGTCGGATTTACAGTCGAAGATCGTGATCGAACACGCGGTATCTATTTTATCCGTTATATTGATCCAGATGCAGACAAAGGATTTTTAGGCGGATTATTTGGAGACAACTCCACAGCACCAGAAGAATATATTATCAGTTTGATAGATCACTCTCCAACAACGCACATTGTGCTTAAAGATAACAGCAATAAAATTGTGCAAAACAAAACAGCCGAAAAAATATTAATGCTACTACAAGAACAACTTCAGTAATGTAGGGTGGGTTCGAGGTTAAAATTTATGTTTAGCAAAAATTTTAACCTCGATACGTGTTTTGGTTGCCCACTGATATAAAAAAAAATCCCTCACCCCTCAAAGGGTTGAATGAATTTTCCCTTTTAACCCCCATCTGAAACGCCCGCTTCCTCAAAAGAGGCCATGTCATTCAAAAAATTCACCGCGGCCTGAATGATTGGAAAGGCTATCGCTACACCTGTACCTTCTCCTAATCGCATTTCAAGATTGCACACAGGAGACGCTTTTAAACTTTCTAAAAGCTTTTGATGCCCTTTTTCTTGGGATTGATGAGTGAAAATGCAATAATCTAAAAGATTTGGATATAATTTCAAGGCAACTAACAGGGCCGCTGTTGCAATAAATCCATCGACTAATATTAACATCTTTAACTCTGCTGCTTGTAAATACGCGCCAACCATCATAGCGATTTCAAAACCGCCATAAGTGCTTAACACTGTCAAAGGAGATTTTGTGATCTTTCGATTAGCAACAGCCTGTTTTAATACCTTCAATTTATGCTGAATCCCGGTTTCATCTAAACCCGTACCGCTACCAACACATTCGTCAAGTGATTTATCAGTCAACAAGTGCATTAAAACCGCAGCAGATGACGTATTACCAATCCCCATTTCACCAAAACCGAGAGTATTACAACCGTCTGCCTGAATCTGAGTCACGATTTCAGCCCCTTTATCAATAGCGTGTTCACAAGCGTGTTCACTCATCGCCGCTTCAATCAAAAAATTTTTAGTGCCTAAACCGATTTTCGCATTAATTAACAGAGGATGCGCCGCAAAATCAAAGTTGACACCCGCATCAATGATTTTCAAAGCAATCTCATGTTGCTTAGCCAATACATTGATCGCCGCACCGCCTGCCAGAAAATTAAAAACCATTTGATACGTCACGGCTTGTGGATAAGGGCTAACACCTTCCGCCGTAATACCATGATCCCCTGCAAAAACGACAATAGTCGGTTTTTCAATGCTTGGGGTGAGTGTATTTTGTAAACAACCAATCTGTAAAGCAAGGGGTTCTAATCGCCCTAATGCACCTAATGGCTTCGTTTTATGGTCAATTTTATGTTGTAATTCACCAGCCTTATCTTTGGATATCGCTTTAATATTGAAATTCATAATCGTTATCAATGTAGAGTGGCGTTTGTATTCCAAGCAAAAGTTCTGATTGTAATGGTTTTTGGGAACACCGTTAAATAATGAGGCTTTTTTTTATTTGAATAAAACCCGTTATAATCTGAAAAAATTCGATGATTGAAAGTGATTTAAACTGTTTTAGTTCATTTTTAATTGATAATTGATAATTGATAACCCAATGAAACAAGAAATCCAAATCTTTTTTACCGCCTTAATGTTTTTCACGCGCCTACCCTGCCCTCAAAAACTAGACTATTGTGAAGAGTATTTAAATCAATCCACAAAATATTTTCCCCTAATCGGTTGGATTGTCGGTGGCAGTGCCGCGATTGTCTTTTTTGTCAGCCATCTGATCTTTCCAATCTCAATTGCCATCCTATTCAGTATGATAGCCTCCATTTTAATCACTGGCGCTTTTCACGAAGACGGTTTTGCCGATGTCTGTGACGGTTTTGGTGGCGGATGGACAAAAAAGCACATATTAGACATTATGAAAGACTCACGCCTGGGTACCTATGGCGTGACAGGCCTCACCTTGATTTTAGTCTTAAAATTCTCAACGATCCAAAGCCTACCCATTGAGATTATACCTATCATCTTGATCGCAGGGCATAGCCTCAGTCGATTTGCCACCTCGATTGTCCTATTGATTTCTCAATATGTGCGGGATAATGATGATAGCAAAGTCAAACCCGTGGCAAAAAAATTATCTCCAACAGCCTTCATCATAGCCGGTTTTTTCGGTATTGCCCCCTTATTAGCCTTACCCAGCTATGCTTGTTTACTTGCGATAATCCCCGTTGTTTTAATGGCCTTATATTTAACGCATTTTTTTAACCAAAAAATCGGCGGTTATACCGGAGATTGTCTTGGTGCCACTCAACAAATAACTGAAATGGTTTTTTACCTCAGCATGGTGACCGAATTTTGGACATTTATTTAATCAGACATACTCAAGTTAAAGTCGGTAGCGGCATTTGTTATGGACAATCCGATGTCGCTTTAGCAGACGGTTTTGAAAATGAATTTCAACGCATTCAAACGCAAATACCAACCCTACCAGAAAACACTCTGATTATCAGCAGCCCCTTGCAACGTTGTTTACAATTGGCTAACACATTAAATAATAATGGCACCCATCCCATCATAATAGAACAACGTATTATAGAACTCAGTTTTGGAGACTGGGAAATGCAAAACTGGCATGATATCGATCAAACTCTCTTACAAACTTGGACAGCAGCTTATGTCAATATGGCACCACCAAATGGCGAAAGTTTTCAAACCTTATTTAACCGCTGTCAATCTTTTTGGAATGAAATGCTCACAAAACCCTATCAAACCATTATTATTGTCACACATTTAGGCGTCATTCGCGCCTTACTGGCGCATATCTTAGAAATACCATTGGAAAAATCATTCTGCATCCAAAACGATTATGGCGCAATCAATAAACTCAAATACCACACTCATAAGAATCAGGCTTGGGTAACAATAGACTATTTGAACCGTTAAACTGATGAATGGATTAAAACGGTTAGGATTTTAAGCGTTTTCTCAACATGACTTTGTGTGATTGGGGAATGGAATCTGACAAGATTGGCTATCAATTTGAAAAGAGAGTAGGTAGGTGATGAAAAGATCGAACACTTAATTAATGAATGAGGGCCTGATTAACTGACGTTACGCACTTAACTTCTGGAATATCAAAAAAATAACAAACTGTCGGCTCACGCAGAGCCGCAGAGCCGCAGAGAATGAGAGAAATTAAACAAACCGGCTTGAATTGCCTTTTGGGATTTATTTTTTTGGAACTTCCTAACTTCTGTTTATTTTGAACCTAGCAATTCGTTCCGAATAGGGAAGAACCTACGTGCTACCCCCTTTTGATATTGATAACTGATAACTGATAACTGATAACTGATAACTGAACATGACACTCACCATTCGCAGCAAAGTCTTATTACTCTCATTAACGCTATTCAGCATCCCTTATGTGGGTTACGAATACGTGCGGGAAATGGAAAAATATTTGCGCGATAATCTTGAAACCTCGCTAGAAAATACCGTGCGGGCACTCGCCAGTGTTCTCAATGAACGCCCTGCATTGTTTACCCGTAAACTGGTTGATACCGTGCGCGAAGATGGCGAATTATTCGCCTATACACTGAAAACACCTATAAAATTAGACGGTTATATAGATGATTGGCAAAATTATATTGATAAAGTAGGTGATTATGCTGACAAACATATTCTTAAAAATCTGAGCCACTATTCGCCCGATTCCTTATCCTTCCAACATCTATTAGGCAAATATCGCAATCATTTATACGCACTATTTATCGTGCGCGATGAGAAAATTGTATACCGTGATACTTCAAATTCACGCCTAGATCGTAGCGATCACTTGCAAATCGTCATGCAAGAGCCTAATCAACAATTTTCTCGCTATATGATGACACCTCAAGTACCAGGCTGGGTGAGTGCCTATAAAGTTAAAATATCTAACCAGGGCACTTATTCTTATCACGCACAAACGGAAAATCGTATTCAAGGGGCTTTGCGAGAAACCGCAAAAGGTTACATACTCGAATTGCGGATTCCGCTTTCAAAAATTGGTGATAGACTCGGCTTTGCGATTGCGGATGTTGATAACAACCAAAAACGTGAAATCAAAACCTTAATCGGCACCTCTCCAATACAAAATCTGGCAACCGTGGGAAAAGTCTTTATTCCTTCTCCAGAACTGGAACGCATTATTCGTTCTTTAGGTGAAATGCCAGGGCGTCGCATCTGGGTATTAGATAAGCAATTGCGTGTATTAGCAAAAAGTGGAAAATTAAAGCGCGAATTTCCAAATCATCCACTCAATGCCTTATATCACTTACTACTTTCTCCTACCTCTGAAGAAATTAAAATAGATACTGTACGAACATCACGTTTGGAAGGCCAAGAAATTGATAGCGCACTGAGTGGACATGCTGAAATTCGTTGGCATGCCACTTTAGATAAGCAAACCGTCATTGTTTCCGCCGCTCATCCCGTCTGGGTTAAGGGCCAAGTGATTGGCGCTGTCGTACTTGAAGAAACCAGTAACAGTATTCAAACCGTGCAACGTCAAGCCATTGCTAATTTATTTAATAAAACCTTGATTGTCTTTTCAATTGTCACCATGCTATTGCTTGTTTTTGCCACGCATTTATCCGTGCGATTGCGTTCATTACGCAATCAAGCAGAAACCGCGATAGATATCAATGGGCGCGTCACAGTCACGCAAATTGGCATACAAAGCCAAGACGAAATTGGCGATTTATCGCGCAGTTTTTCAGCCATTTTAGAAAAACTCAAACAATATAATACCTACTTGGAAGGCATGGCGAGTCGATTATCCCACGAATTGCGAACCCCTATTGCCGTCGTGCGCTCATCCTTAGAAAATCTAGAACTCGAAATTGAACAAGAAGGGATTTCCAACGAATCGCATATTTACATTGGACGCGCCAAAGACGGGATTAATCGGCTCAATACCATTATTACCCGCTTAAGTGAAGCCACACGTCTTGAACAAGCCTTGCAAAACGCAGAAAGAGAGTCATTTGACTTAACCCAATTGGTAAGCAGTTGCCTAGAAGGATATCACTTAGCCTATCCTAAGCAAGATTTTCAAGCGCACTTGTCTCAAACCCCAATCACTTTAAAAGGAGCGCCCGATCTGATTGCACAAATGCTAGATAAACTGGTTTCCAACGCTGTAGACTTTTCAGAATCAGATTACCCCATTCAAATAAAATTATTTAAAGAAGACAAAATAGCCTATTTAAAAGTAATCAATCGGGGTAAAACATTGCCCACAGACATGCAAGAACGTCTATTTGAATCTATGGTATCCTTACGCAGCCAGACGAGTACCAAAGAACCGCATTTGGGATTAGGTTTATATATGGTACGCCTCATCACCGGATATCATGGTGGACAAGTTAAAGCAGAAAACAATCAAGAATCGCCAGGCGCAGTCTTTACAGTCTTATTACCCACACGTTCTGCCGAAACCGTTATATAATATCTTGTACTACAACGAAATACGCCAACAGTCTTCATTTTCTTATGACACATTACACACAAATCATTCGTGAAGGGTTATGGCACAATAACCCCGGTTTTGTTCAATTACTTGGACTTTGTCCCCTATTAGCCGTCACAGGTACCGTCATCAACGGTTTAGGCTTAGGCATAGCCACAACATTGATATTAATCTCTTCCAATGTCACAGTCTCACTGATTCGTAACATCGTACCCAATGAAATCCGTATACCCGTTTTTGTATTAGTCATCGCCTCATTTGTCACCGCAGTCGAAATGATCATCAAAGCTTTTTACTACGATTTATACCTAGCCCTTGGGATTTTTATCCCCTTGATTGTCACCAACTGTTCCGTGATAGGGCGGGCCGAAGCCTTTGCTTCAAAACACCCCGTCGATAAGGCCCTATTAGACGGCCTCATGATGGGCATCGGTTTCACCATCGCCCTTGTCTTGCTTGGCGGCCTACGCGAACTGTTAGGATATGGCACCCTATTTGCCCAAGCCGATGTTTTATTTGGAGAAATCGCACAAGGCATGACCATCACCCTCATTGAAGACTATCAAGGCTTTTTATTAGCCATCCTACCCCCGGGCGCATTTTTTGGCTTAGCGCTATTGATTGCGCTTAAAAATCTGATCGACAGAAAATTAGAACAACGTCAAAAAGTGGGGAATACTCTTCATTTTATCCAAACAAACTAAAGTTTGTACGGAAATAAAAACTAAAGTTGATCTTCGGAGTATGTAGGAAAAGACAAACTAAGGGGGCGCATTTCCAAAAAAAGGGTCATTAAACTGAAGCATCAATTTTCGGGTTTAATAACGGGGAAATAGTCGCGAATGAGGTAGCAATGAGGCAAAGCGCAACCGTGTGTAAAAACGGTGGCGCTAAACTTGATTTTCGCAAATTTGGAACGAAAAACCTTCGCAAAGAGATGTGCCCCTTGATTATGTTTAGAAGCTATTTTGTTTTTGAGGCACGAACTCTTCATGAATCAAAGTGGGTTGTGGCGATTTACGCGCAAATTTAAAAAAATAGAGCAGACATACTGCAATCACAAGCAGCGTTCTACCTATCAATGGGCTGTAATCTATCCAATTCAAAGCAATAATAATCAGAGTCACGACTGCAGCTAACACGACTGAAATTAACCAACCCTTTAAATTGGCTGGATTACCCAAAATCGGTAGCGCGTTTTTTGATAACCACAAGGCAATAAATATGATATAAAAGCCTAAGCCCATTATTAAAAATCTGCCAAAGCTTTCTGATAAGATAGCAAAAAAGTTCTGTTTTTTGGCATTATAAAACATTTGCTCAGCACTCAGCGTACCTAACTCAAACAATTCAATTTCACCAACAGCCGTTTGAGTTTGATAAGGCATCAAGCTTGAATTGATTTGTTGTGCGACAATGCTGATCTTTTCGGGCTGCATTATTTCAAATCGGATTTGTAAATCACCTATTTGAGGAGAATTGGGATCGTCACCAATATAATAATGGCCATCATAAAGCTGTATTTTTTGTTCACCTAATAGAGAGGCTAAATTTTCTGGCACCTGCAAAAATGAGAAGACTGTCATGGGTAGCCATTGAAACTGACTCATCTTTTCGATCAGGTTGTGAGGTAAAATAAACTCACCCAATTTAACGGGTTTAGCGAAACTAACTTGTCCCGTTATGAGCATAGATGACGGATTACGATGTGCTTGAGACAATTCAAAGAGGCTAGAATCAATTAACTGTTCTAACCAGATTTTGTCATAAGTATAGTCGAGTGTTCCATCTTGTTTTTTAGAGACTTTTTCAGTCCACTGGTACATTTTCACCACCCGCTGTAATGCGAGCACATTGACAGCCGTGATTTCAAATAGCGTATCTTTGAGCATCTCATTAACGCTCACATTACCACTCAGATGAACCAGTTTTCCCTGATTGACAGGATCAACTAAATACGTTTCAATTTCAATAACTCGATTTTCTCCTTCCACTAATGTTTGGGCACGGTATACGGCTTCTTGTTGATTAAGGCCCATGTATTTGATGGCAGTAAAACTAAACAAAAATCCCCAAAAGAGTCCAATGAACATCAACAAAATCGCGAGCATACGCGATTCACGTAACTTTTTGGCAATAAGGGTCGATAAAAGCATTTTTAAGGATTTATTTAAAATTGATAGTACAACGGATTAAGTACAACGGATAAACTCAGCGAAGCTTCGTTACTTCGTTTAACGAAACGAAGTTCAGCGAAGCTAAATGAACGGATTATATAACGATAAGGATTGTGTATGAAAGAGATGGAAAAATAATAACGCAAGAGACGCAAGAGACGCAAGAGACGCAAGATTCCTTTTTTACCTAGTAGCCTCTTTAGCGTCTTTAGCGTCTTTAGCGTCTTTAGCGTTTATCTTTTATTCAAAAGTTTTAGCGTTATTAACGGCTTTGCGTTCATTACACCAGCCAAGCCAAAGCCAACACGGTTACCACTAACATATAAAGCGGTGTATAACTCACACGGTAAAAGCTATGAAAGGCCCCAGCCAAGACTTCCGCTAAATTCGTCAAGCCTTGTTCTAAGTGGAGAATAGTGCCCCTAAACCAAGGGCCTATGACGCGCATGACACCCGGATAGAAATTATGGGTGTAGTTATAGGGAATATCAGCCGATAGAAAGTGGCCGCCAGCGTAGTTATCCCATTGATGGGTAATAAAACGTCGATTACCCAGAAAAAAGATGATCGCGCCAATGCCAACGCCATAAAAGAAAATGCCGGTAACTAAAAGCATGTTGAGGCCACCATTTTCCCAAATGATTCCGCCAAGATGGTGAGATAGTGCCGCGTAACCTAAAGCCACTTGCGCTTTCTCTACCAAATCTAAGGCCAAACCCGGCATCATTCCGGTGATGAATCCAATAGCCGCTAGGGTTAACATGGGTACCGTCATCGTCCAAGGTGCTTCTTTTATCTCATAATGTTCTTTACGCAGTTGGCCTAAGAAAATGTTATGAATCAGTTTGTACACACTGAGGATAGTGCCTAAAGTGCTGATGGAAACGGCAATCAGTACTAATGGCATTTCAGCTTCTAATAATGCTTTATACATCAACCATTTAGAAACAAAACCATTCATCGGAGGCAGGCCCGCTAGGCCTATGATGCCCATGAGTAGAGCAACATAAGTCAGCGGCATGCGTACAATCAGTCCCCCTAAACGATCTAAATCGCTGGTACCGGCGCGGTAGATGACGGCAGTAACGGCGAGGAATAAAGCCGCTTGGTAAGTGGCATAATTAAAGACGTGCATTAAGCCACCGGCAACCCCCATTGGTGTCGCAATCATAATCCCTAGCAACATTAAGCCCCCTTGTCCAACACCGTGCCACGCTAAGAGTAAACGGGCATCACTTTGTTGCAAAGCAATATAGGTTGGGATAATTGAAGTCAGGGCGGCCAACCAGATAAGGAGGCTACGTGCGTCTAAGAAGGTAAAGGGAATCGCCATATCGACAAGACGTTCTATGCCAACTGGTTTTAATAAAATTAAAGCTAAAGCAAACAATCCCATACGGGCCGAGATAGCACTGACAAAGGCGGCATTAGCGCCTGGTGTTTCAGCGTAAGCATCTGCTTGCCAGAGATGAAAAGGCATGATGGCCATTTTGACTAAAAAGCCTCCGCCGAGCAGTAAAACTAATGCCCATAATACGGAGATAGACAAGTTTGGCAAGGCATTCCAAAAGGCCGTATATTCTAAAGAGCCCACTTGGACGTAAATGAGAACAATGCCCGTCATAATTGCCATCGCACCGCTCATCGCATAAATGAGATAACGGAAAGCCGCATCGGCCGCTTTACCGCCGGGGTGTGTCATAATCAGGTAGCTTGCCCAACTGACTAATTCCCAGCCAATAAATAAACTGAGAAAATCGCCGCTAGACAACAAAATCAGCATAGCTAAAACATTAATGGCTAAGGCGACATGCTGTAAACGCATGTTTTTTTGTTTCGCCCCCCATTCACCGGCCGTAAACCAAGATGAAAATAAGGCAGCCCCTACTGTGATGATGGCAAAAAACCAACCTAAACCTGTCATTTCCCAATAGAGTACATTATCCAGTACGGTAAATGAGAAAGAGGTTTTTATGGGCATTTTATCCCATAAGGCTACCAATAAGCCTAATTGAGCAGCATAAGCGATGACACCAAGCCAACCCGCGTAACGTTGCTTACCTTTCCAATAGAGTAAAGCAATGGTCAATAAAGAGGATAATAGCAGTAAATTAAGTAAGTTCATAATTATTATCAGTTTTTTACTTAGTCGTTAAAGTTTCCATTTAGCCCGATTATTTAATAAAGGCCTGTTCCTATAATTCTTCAAATCATCAGTTAATGTCTTCTGGTGGAATTAAGCAATAATATTTTTCAGATAAAATCGTGATTCCTTTCCTTCTTCAAAATAAAATAAGGCAATAAGCTGCTCCTCTATAAATTGTGTTGCGATTGGAATACCAATCAAATTAAAGTCTCAGCAAAAATAGGTTATTTTTTATCAGACACTTAGGATTTTTTTTGCGCACAGAGCAAAATGGGAAACTATTTGCAGAACACCCCGTTGAGCACTAGCTCCCTTTGCTTGCACGGGAAATATTTTACACCTCAACAGCCAAAAAGCAATGAGAATAGAGGATTTCATTTTTCGGTAAGGTGTCGTTTGTAGAGACGCGATGCTTCGCGTCTCTGTTT
>JAYQWI020000334.1:0-8933 GCA_035871815.2 Candidatus Parabeggiatoa communis | reverse complement strand
ATCAGGGTTCAATTATCAGTTATCAAAACAGAACTCTTTGTTCAAGGCTAAGTTTATAAGGATTCTTAAGAACGGAAACTTACCCCGTGGTGTTTGCAAAAAGAGTACCGTCTTGATAAAAACGGGTATACATTTATCAGTGTTGTCTATTAGGTAACTCCAAAAAATTAAAATACCCACACCTTTAATCAATTTTATTTCATTCTCTGCGGCTCTGCGGCTCTGCGTGAGCAGACAGTTTGTGACATAAGATTTGTATGCATAGAGTAGTGTGGTTGTTTTGGGTATTTTATTTTTTTGGAATTGCCTTACTACTTAAGTACTGAAGCACAAATAAACCGGTATTTTACCGCAAAGGGCAACCTTCAGTATTGCCCCCTCTTCTGGTTGCTTCTATTAAAATACCTGAAAATTAAGGGTTCAGTACTTATATGACAATGCTAAGTATATTAATCTTATATATTAATGAGATATCAAGGTTCAAATAACTGATAATTGCTCATTGATATAGTCGTTACAAACAGTTGAATTGGGTTACTTTAATCACCCAGGCTTTTTCTTCTTCTTCCAATTCCATTTGCTCTAAAGTGCCTTTCACTTCAATCTCATCTACGCATTGCACTTCTTCAGAAGTATGTAAAATGATCGGCGTTTCGTCAATTTCCATGTAATCTTGAAGGCCCTCACCACCGCTAAAGCTCGGATCGGCAAACATAAAAGAGTCTGGCACATCAAACATGCCTAAACGCGGGCCAGATGCTTTCACCTTTTTGTCTTGGCAACTTTCTAAAGCGGCTGTTTCTAGCGGATTACATCCACCTGCAAAAACGGGGTTAATGGCAATACTCAATAAGCTCCATAATCCAAGCAATCCAAGTCCTAATTTCCGAGAGAGAGAGTTCATTTCGATTTGATTCTCCTTAATCCAGTTATCAGGGTGGGCAAAGCGTGTTGCCCACCGTTAACAATCATCAATCATCCCCCTTTTTCAAAGGCCGTTTGGAGGGGATTTTTAATCATTATGAGTGTGTATCTTACCAGTTTAAAAAGTTTTTCAGTAAAGTGAGGCCCGCATGTTGGCTTTTTTCAGGATGGAATTGCACCGCAAAAACATTGTCTCGCGCCAATGCCGAGGTAAACTGAATTGGCCCATAAGTTGTTGTTCCTGCCACGACGTTATTCGGTTGTGGATCGACGTAGTAGCTGTGTACAAAATAAAACCGACTATTGTCGGGTATCCCTGTCCATAATGGGTGTGATTGCGTCTGTTGAACTTGATTCCAGCCCATGTGGGGAATTTTGAGGCGTTCTGTGCTATGGGGAGCATTCAGCGGCTCAATAAAGCGGCGCACTGTTCCAGTAACCCAGTTCAAGCCGGCTGTTCCGCCACTTTCTTCGCTGGTTGTCAATAACGTTTGCAAACCAAGACAAATCCCTAAAAAGGGTTTTTGATCAATTGTTTGTCTAATCACTTCGGCGATCCCGGTTTCGTTGAGCAAAGTCATGCAGTTGCCTATCGCACCTTGTCCGGGAAAGACAATTTTATCGGCATGGTATATGGCATCGGGCTTATCACTGACTAAGACTTGCCAGTCGTTACCGGCAACGTGTTCTAAAGCTTTACTGACAGAGCGTAGATTGCTCATGCCATAGTCAATCACGATTACAGTTTTCATTGACTTCCTAGACACAGCGGTTATTTTTATTCAGATTTGAGTGATGGTGTTGAGTCTTTTTTAGAGGTTATGTTTTCAGGCGGCTCAATGTAATGCTCAGAAGCTTCTTCTGAATCGCTGGTTTCAGACTCTTTAGTCTCTACAACTAGAGAGGCTTCATACCGCTGAATTTCTTCAATAATCCAACCTCTCACTTTCGCTTCTTTTCGTGCGAATAAGGGGTTTTCTATGCCAAGCAGGTGTCTGTATGTGGCCGAAAACGGCAAAATGGGTATGGAAATCAGTACCGCTGTGCCAGTAATCAAGCAGGCTATCTTAAAAACGGCCAAATTGTTAGCTTGTTCTGGTAAAGTCATACTTAATAGGTTTAACAAGTTGGATTCTTGCAATACCATCAAAAATTGCTCGTAATAACTTTCAATATTGTAGGCCAAGCCGGCACTTACAAGAGCAATGCCCACCAAAAACAGGTCGGCGAACAAACGAATCAAAAACCAAATCAGATAAATACTTAAAAATACGAGTATAGCAACAACAGTGGGTGAATCCACAATGAGTTCCTTTTATTTAAAAACAGGTTTATCTTTAATGAGTAAAGTGTAATATTTTACACTGTTTTGTTATTAAGTCATTATAAGAATAGATAATTTGAAAAATTCAATTGAAATATTAACATAGAATTTGCAAAATGCAAAAACGGGGCATTGGAAACCCAAAAGTGCAATTTATTGACAGTGTTAAGTTGGGCAAGGTGGGCAAGGTGGCAGTACGATTGATTAGGCTGAGGTTTTTCTCCAAAAAACGTCAGCCTAACCAGGTGTTTTTAGAATGATGAAAGCCCGCTTCCCCTGCCTACGAACGGCCTCTTGTCATGATTCACACTGATTTATTAAGGAATAAAAACCTTTATTTCCATCAACATTATAGGGTTAATTTGCGATAAATCTCCGATACTTTTATGGGCAATTGTTGCACTTTGTCAATGACAGTATAGTTAACCGTGCCATACATTCGGGGCAAATACATTTTGGCTTCGGAATCAATGGTAATACAAAATGGATGAATCCCCTCATATTTGGCTTCCAACAAGGCTTGACGGGTATCTTCTATGCCGTAAGTGCCGCGATAATTATCGCCTTCATCATTGGGTTTACCATCTGATAAGGTGATTAAGATTTTAATTTTGGCCTCTATTTTTTTGAAGATTTGCGTTAAATGGCGAATCGCAACGCCCATCCGCGTGTATTCTTGTGGCGCGATGCCACTGATACGCTGACGTAAGGTGATATTATAAGGCTCTTCAAAGCGTTTAATAGGATAAATTTCGCAGCGTTTTCGCGTTAAGCCTGAGAAGCCGTAAATCGCATAACGATCCCCTAGCGTTTCTAATACTTCGCATAATAATACCAAACTTTCGCGTTCGGCTTGATTAATCCATCCTGTCGTCGAACCGCTCATGTCTACCATAAAGACGACAGCGATATTACGCGCTATTTTGTGCATTTTGGTAAAAACGTGTTGACTCATTTCTAAACCTTGGTGTGCATCGGTATAACTGGTAATCAGGGCATCCAGATCGATGTCGTCGCCATCAGGTTGTTTTTTTAAGTATTGATTAGCACCGCGCAGGGCTTCAAAAGTGCGGCGTAAGGTTTTGAGTAAACCGTGATAGCGTTGTAAAGTGTCATTGACAAACTGTTCTGATTGTAGAGGTACCTCAACCTCACGCAAAACACACCAATTTTTATAATAGCGTTGTCGCCGATAATCCCATTCAGGATATAAAAATACTTTATTTTCAATGGGTTGTTTTAAATCGGGCGCATTAGAACCCTTGTCTGCCGTTTCAAAGCCTTCGCCACTTTCAGGAGCGCATAAATAATCTTGAGGAATACAGCCCTTATCTTGCACAATCGAATCCATCACTTTTTTCAGGTTTTCTGAGGGCGAAACGGGTTGCCCATCAATCGTCAAAATGGGTGTCATGCGCTGCGCTTCATGCGTCTCAGGGAGGGCTTTGATATCAAACTGTGGAGATTCAAGCGTCGTTTGATTTTCTGATGACTTTTCTGATGACGGATCGGGTTTTTCATTGGTATTCATGCCTTTGGTAGAAGCGTCAGCGCCATTTTGTTCATCCGTAGAATCTTGACTTTTTGGGGCAGTAGACTTGTTTTTGTTGAGTTGCGCTAATTCGTCTTGAAAAGCCTTTTTATCCTCTGCCTGTCGTAACGTCATTTGATGTTCAACTTGCTCAGGCAACACTATACCTTGATAACACACAGAGGGTGGCACTTGCCAAGTCTGAACGGTTTCAAGTAAGTGATAACTGTCATCAACCGTTGCATCAGGTAGCGCGAGACGGTGAGCGATGTCTTGCCAGCCGCTTGGCACCCGTTGTTCAGTCAATCGTGTCAATAAATGCCCCATATCACGATAGAGGCCGGGTAATTCACGGGCAAGACAGGCATCTAAACGTAAACGTTCTAAAGTATGAAATAAACGAATGGCTTTATCGCGATGATTAAACCGCGCTATTGCAGTGAATAAAGGCCGTCGCCAAGTACCAAACCACGTTTGCGCCCATAAATGGGCTATCATCGCTTTATACAACAAAAAATTATCAGCATAAAGCACAAAGCGATTTAGGGTTATAGGTAAAAACAGGGTATGCGTATCAGTAAACGTCACATCGCTGGTTGCCAATTGCAATTGTCGTCCATTTAATCCGGTGAGAAAAGTTTGCAATATGCCCTGAATGTCTGCCAAAGGCAGGCCGCTATGTTTTCGCTGATAGACTTTTGCATAAGTTTCCACGGCCTGAAGATGGGCAATCGCCGCCTGCAAACCCATATTGTCGTTTATTTCTACAGCCTCTGTTATCCAGTCTTCAAGCCCATTTTCACTGATTAAAGCTAAGGCTTTTGGCGCGTTAATGGTGAATTGATAAGCCAATTCGATATTTTCACGGATAAGCGTCTTAACCCATTGAAATACCCAGAGTTGCTGTTCACGAGTACACTGTGCAAGGGCATCAGCCTGCGCTTTGATTGATCGCTGTTCAGATAAAATAAGGCCGAGAAAATCGTCTAAAAAATCTTGTATTTGTTCGGCCGTAAAAGGATTCTCTTTGCCAAGCATAATGATTTATTTTAAATAGCTAATCGCTAATCGGTAATCTTTTCAAGGAAAGCGTTTTTGACAGCACTTCGATGCCAAGAGACGCACATATAGATCAGTTTTATTTTCTATTTATTTAATTAAGTGATATTAATGGGATTTTATTGGGTTATCCGTTATTGCCATTGATTGGCGGCGTTGTTTATGAAAATATTTGCAATGGCCGGATGAAAAAGAGGGGAATTTTGATTGTTGGGATGGGTGGGGTGAAAACTTGAAAAACGGTAATCCCTATAAATATAAACCAGTAGATAGACTGTTAGGCAAAAGGGATTACCCTGAAAAAAAAGCGCACAACGCATTCTCTCATGTAAACCGGATATGAACACTAGCTGCATGGCAAAGCAAGAGACAAGGGTTGTACGCTAGAAGGGGCATTATGATCCGTTTTTTTTTATAAACGACTGCGATGTTAAGTCTGTCTGTAGCACAAAACATCACATCAATGCCGATTCAGACTAAACGATTGAGTTTATTGGTTTTGGATTATTACCGACATGAGCTATTGGTAACACTGATTTAAAAACACTGAGGATGATCTTCTTTGTACTGTCTAAGGAGTTTACAATCAAAGCTAGAATTCCCTTCGCAATTCCCTTTACGTTCATTAAGGATATCTTGTGGAAAGGGGCAAGCTCGCCCAGCTTTGATATCCGTTTTGACTTTCAGGTTATTGGATTTCTGTTCGTTCATTTTTTTTCCTTTTGTCGCGATTGACAGACTTGCTCATAGTGTTTTTAATTCACTACAGCGGTTTTGTTGACAGCAATCAGTCTGATTAACTATTTGATTTTTAAATCAATCGACTGATTTGAGACAATCACTTTCATCAGATAAGTAGATCAAAGATTTTAACAGATATGGGGCGCGTGTAAAGTCTTTTTTGGGTTTTGACAAACTCAAGTTGATCGAATGAAGCTCGTTACTGCGTTTCTACAGGTATTAAAAATAAAGTAATCGTTGATAACTGATAACTTCATGATAACTGATAATCGATCATTGAGAATTGATGTGATAATAAAGCCGCGCTTTTCTAAACGTTTTGCTTTGATGTTGATGATCATGCACAGTGGGGCTTTGTTATTGTTGTTGCCTTTGACATTGCCCTTGAGTATGGCACTCGCTCTTGCCGTTAAATTGGCTTTAGGGCTTTTGGTATTAGCCAGTGCTTGCTACACTACGCATCGATATCTATTATTAATTAAGCATCCGCTAGATGGCTGTGTTTTGCACTGTGAACCAAAATGGCATTGGATAGAACTTAAATCGGGCGAAATCGGTAAAATAGCATCGGGTAGTTATAGTCATCCACTATTAGTGGTGTTAAGACTGACTTATCTTGATGTCAGATTGGAGCCAAAAGAAAACACTAATCATGTTGTTAAGCAGCCTGAAATAGATAACAAGCCGTCACGATTTAAACAAAAGATTGAACACCAATGTGCCCCTTTTCGTGATCATCGCAAAGTTCGTTTTTATGGGTGTTTTGTTAAAGTGTTATTGATGACTTTTTGGGGTATAGAGCGTAAAAGTCAGGCGCTGATTATTTTTCCAGATGCCTTGGATGTGCCAACCTTCCGTAAATTACGTGTGGCTATACGACATGCCAATGAGCCACCTCAAGATGTTGATAATTTTATAAAATCAATAAAACGCTGATTCGGCTTCTTCTCATGATTTTGCGAAGCGAACCTTTTGTTTCGCTGATTCAATTTTTATTCTGATATCTTTATCAGATCAATCTGATTGATCACGATACTTTTTACAAACTTCTAATACGCTTGCTGAAAAGTGTTATAACCGTTAGAATTTTGAATTGACTTTTGCCTTTCAATCATTCTCAAACCGAATTGGGTGCATTTTAGACCACACAAAAAGGAGGCTTTTGATGAAGAGAATTATAATAGTCTTATCCCTTTCAATCATTTTCATGGTGAGTGCCGTGAGTGCGAGCGAATCTGGGCTATTGCTAGGTTTACGTTATGGGGCCAATTATGATGTATCGGCTACGCTTTTAGATGACAATGCGCTTGCGGGAACACGACAGCCTTCATCTTATCGCACGTTTTGGATACGTGCTGAAAATGGACAAGTTGAATTGGCGGCCGAAAGGACTAATTTATTAGTGCCGCAGAATGACGGATTTTGGCGGCTCGATCTGAAGCACAGTGTTTACAACGATTTTACTGAGGATTTTGTCTGGATAAATCCCGCGCCCGATCCTGATGCGATTCCTAACCCTTTCCTTGCTGAACAAGAAGGGATTAATGCTTTCGATGTGTCATTGCTCGTTAAAGAACAAAGCATTACGCCGACGCTTGGTGAATATTGTGAGGGGCAAGCTTCTCGCGATATTTTATTCGTAGGCAATCACTACCTGTCAGTGGGCTACGTTCGTAGCGAAATCTGTAGTGGCTTTATGGGCGGTTCGATAGATAGTGCATTGCAAATGTTTTCACTAGAAGAACTGAAGGCTGTTGATATAGCGACTCTGTTGGATCAGAAGAAGGCTTTCAAACGTGCGGCAAAAGATCACCAAAAAAGACAGGGTGATAGTGGAGACTGGGGCGATGTGAGCGGTGGGATTGTGCGTCACCAAGGGCAATGGATTATTAAAGGCCATTTTCCAAGGAATGAGGGGGGATACACACTTTTTGATGTGCCAGTAACCGTACCTGAAGATTTAGCGTTCCATAATGAACTCTATCCTGACTGGAACACGATCACAAAGCAGGTTCCTGATGTGGTTGATGCCTTCAGTTCACCTGGGAAGGATTTGCTGGTGGTGTTAACCGAAACGGGTAGTTTACTGGCCTTTACCGTTAAAAATGGAAAAATCAGCCCTCAACCGGCATTGCATATTTTGTTTAAATATCCGGTAACGCCTGTTATGGCCCGTTGGGCTGAAGGTCAATATGTCTCGAATTGGACTGAAGAACTTGACAATTTAGGCATGAAGCCTAAACAAACTTGGTTTACTGAAGCTTCAATTCCCAGTATTGAGAAGGCCCCCAAAGTCATCGGTGTCGTTGTCACACAGGGTAACAGCTTAAACATTCGTCAAGGCATTGGTCAACACACTAAACCGATTGCTAAAGTCAAAAAGGGTGTGAAGATCGATATCTTGGATGTTTTAGGGCAATGGTACAAAGTTCAGCTTGATGAGGGATTGGTAGGCTATGCTCATAGCGATTATGTCAAAATCATGCCGAATTTGCCGTACATTCAACAAGCTTGCCCAGTTGATAATTGTACTTATGGCAATTGGACGTTGAAACAATCTACTATACTTTACGCAGAACCTTCGTTTAAGGCAGATGCTTTAGAGACATTGAGTGCTTCACAAGTAGTGCAAGCTCTGAATGGCGAAATACAAACTTCACAATTTGGTGAAATTGAGGTGATTAAATCACAGGTAGAATTGACAGATGACAACCAAAAACTGAGTTTATCTCAGGGTGATAAGCTTTTCGATTTAGAATCAGTTGGTTTGGGTATACATCTGGTGTGGTATAACGGTGATCTTTATTACTTGAACAATGGTTGGCATGTTGATAGGTTGAATGAAGCAGCCCGTTGGGGTTCACTCGTAACAGAGCGTAAAACGGATTGGTGGGTTAAAGTCAATGTGCCTGAAAAAAACATCAGCGGTTGGATTGCTAATCCAGAAGCGGATGGGATGAGCTTGTATTAATGAATCAAGGATTGTAGAGACGCGATGCTCGCGTCTCTGCTCGTCTTATCGTCTCTGATTTTTATGGGATCGTAGAAACGCGAGGCATGAGACGCGAAGCATCGCGTCTCTACAATGGGTTCGTAGAAACGCGAGGCATGAGACGCGAAGCATCGCGTCTCTACAATGGGATCGTAGAAACGCTTAGTTTTTTAGTTGAAGTCGATATTGGTGTTATTATAAAATATACTTCAATATTAATAAGTTATATTTTTTGTCCTGTACATAGATTTATGTGATATCTTCCCCTTGAACTTACTTATGATAGACTCGCGCATTTATACCATATTGTAAAATTCAGGTCTATCTTTTTTTAATAGATCAGGTCGTTCTCGCTCGGCAAG
>JAYQWI020000333.1:0-3179 GCA_035871815.2 Candidatus Parabeggiatoa communis | reverse complement strand
CCCGTTGGCGAGATTATTTGACGACTTTAAATTTGTCTGCGGATTTCAATTTGGCTTCACTTGGAAAATCACAATGGCGTTCCCCTGAGGTAGGCCGCCTTTTACTCATTATTTTGGTGATTTGGCCCTTATTCGTTGGCGGCCTGGTGGCGCTGGGATTATATCTTATCGGTAAGCCTTGGCCTAATCTGATTATGGGAGTCACTTATGGCATCGTGATTACAATGGCCGGAGGATTTTTCGGTGCCCTTATCGTTTCTGTGGCTTTCGCCATCGTTGCCAGTCTATTCAGTGGCTTAGCAATGGGATTGGCGCATGGTGAAATGGGCGGGCTCTTTATCCTATTGGGCATTATCTTTGCCGTCGGTGCGGCTGGCAGTGTGCTTGATAGTCTCACTGAAACGGATCAAACTCCTCCTTTGGTACGCCAACTCGGTAGTATTGTTTTGGGGGTTGTTGTCAGTGCTTTGATATTTGCGCTAGGCAGTGGTGTGACAGAGTTAGTGGCAAAATGGGTTTGGCCGGTTTTGTTTGACAGTGTTGAGTTCGATGCCCTGTTTGTGCAACTCATTGGGGCCATATTTGCGCTGGGTTTGACATTGGGTTGGGCCCTGTTTCGGCGATGGCGAAGTGCTTGGGCGCTTGGGATTGGATTGACGCTCCTGATGCTTTTATTCTTAGAAGGGGTAACCATTATCAGCCTGTATAAGGAAAATAAATGGATACCCATTATCGGTACGGCGATTTCGGTGGGCGCGGTTCATAGTCTACTCTTTCCTATTTTGTGGACATTACCCTATTTGCTTGTGAAACGTTTTGCTAACACCTTGAGTGGGGTGATAGCGGGCACCTTAAGTAGTGGCGGTTTTTATGGGGCCTTTCTGATTTATACTGAAGCTTATCCGGCTGCTCTGATCATTCCGCTGAGTGTGATCAGCCTGTTGTTGGGATTGACGATAAATAGTTGGCGGCCACTGTTGTTTTATCCCTTCGTGATGGCTTGGCATCAAGTTTTATTGGGTGTGGCTGATCAAGGCATGGATGCCCGTTTACTACGTTGTCATGCGGCTTTTTGGGATGAGTATCAATCTTTACGTCTGTTTGGTTTAGAAGCTTATCTGGTACAAGTGTATGAACGCAATCCTGATGAAGGTGAGGCGGCTATTGATTATATTAGTCGTTCTGCCCAAAGTTGGGCAGCGAAAGCGGCGCAAATTGAATTAGATGCGCGGCGTTTGGAACGTTGTGAGACGGTAGAGGATATCGCTCAGGTACAGCATCAGATTGTGGCGGGTGAATTGTTAGAGCAAGCCAGTAGTCTCTTGCGGAGTTTCAATCGCCACAGTCAGGATGTTGCGACGGCTTTAGAGTATACGGAAACTTTCTATCAACGTGTTGCGCTGCGTGATGTGCAAGAAGCTTTGGAAAAGTTTTTTCGCGAAATCACTCAAACGGCACACACTGTCCGTTTTCAGCCTATCGTCTCTCAATGGCGACAGGTTTTGGAGGCTTATAGTAAACAACTGACAAGCGAAATCGAAATTCGTCAGGAAATTGAAAATCCTTACATCATGGGCAATCCCTTGCAAGAATCTGAAAACACTTTTGTGGGCCGTCATGTTATCAGTAAACAAATTGAAGCGTTATTGCTGAAACCCGGTTGTCCCCCCTTATTGTTATATGGACAACGGCGTATGGGTAAAACGTCTTTATTACGTAATTTAAAACGCTTGTTGCCCAGCACGATTATGCCTTTGTTTGTCGATGTGCAAGGGGGGTTAGAACAAGCACAGGATACGGTTGATTTCTTGCAAACGTTGAGTCGTGCAATGAGACGTTCTTGCCATTTACCCTTACCGGCATTAACACGGGAGGCCTTAACAGTTGCCCCTTTTTCAGTATTTGATGAATGGTTAGATGAGATTGAAGACTGTCTCGCTCCTGCACGTATCTTATTGATGTTAGACGAGTTTACGGCCTTAGATTGGGTTTTTCGCGAAAATCGTTTAGATAAAGACAATATATTGAGCCTATTACGGCACCAAATTCAACATCGTTCTCGATTTAAAATACTGCTTTGTGGTTCGCATGTTCTCGAAGAATTATTACCCGATTGGGCCAATTATTTGATCAATGTACGCACAGTGCATTTAAGTTATTTGAGTGAAGATGAGGCTTGCCAGTTGATTGAACAGCCTGTACCCCAATTTGCCTTGCGTTATGAGAAAACGGCTCGCCAACGGCTATTGGATTTAACCAGAAAACATCCTGCTTTGGTTCAATCGCTTTGTCATGCAATCGTTGATTTGAAAAATGGGCAGCCTATCGCTAAACGACGCTTGGCTGAAGTGGCTGATGTTGAAGCTGCTGTGCCAGGCGTTTTAGAAAACAGTCATTTTTTATTCTGTCATTTAGGCAATCAGATTGATGACAATGGGAGGGCTGTATTACGGTATTTAGCGGTACAGGGCGAGGGGGCGGTTGTGAATGAAAGCGAGTTAGCGCAACACTGTCCACACGGGCAATGGGAGAGTGTGTTATCCCATTTGTTGCGACGAGAGTTGATTGAAGCTGTGGGTAGCGGATATCGTTTTCAGGTGGAATTGATTCGGCGGGCTTTTTTAAAGCATTTATAACGACAAGGATTATTTATAATAAAGGATAGGTACTCGACAAGCTATAGCGTTTCCCGATTGCATGAACCGAAGGTCAGCGAAGCTAAGTACAAAGGCAAATCATAAAAAAGAATTCTTAAAACGCTAAGGCCCTTCAGTTGTTGAATGTGAATAGGCTTTCAGGCAAAAGGTGGAACCTGGAGTTTCAAAATAGATTTTAAAAAGTTTTTTTTATGCAACCCCAGGTTGCATTTAGGGCTATTCACTATTAACTCATGGTTATACACTGTCCATCGTTATAATTTGCGCTTTTGCTGTTAGTCACCTTTAGGTGACTTGAGCTTTTAGACAACTGCTTTAGCTGTTGGCTGTGTCTGTAAAAGTAATCGCGATCTTATGACAATGCTAAGTATAAAACTCGAACTTCAAGTTTTTGATGTTATTATGCCGTAGCAAAATCACAGATTGGCGGTTTAAATAGCTAATGACATTGATTTTTAATACACCGTTGTTAAGGTATAAAACAAGATTTCTTTTAAAATCAATTATTTATAAAAAACGTGA
>JAYQWI020000332.1:0-3124 GCA_035871815.2 Candidatus Parabeggiatoa communis | reverse complement strand
GTACCCATTTTGGATGAATCAGGCTGGCACCACAAAATTGGCCTTCTAAGATCGAACTGCCTCGTTTGACGAGGGCAGCCATCCAAGGCCAATCACCCGAACGCGCGATTTCGCCACCGACGATTCGGAGCATTCTGCTATCAGTCGGTGGCGTTGTTTGTGCGATACTCATTGTTGATACCCAGAAAATGAGTAGGCCGATGAGAGGTAATTTCAAGTTCATATTTTTTAGCCTCCTTATTCAAAGGGTTATATGTTAGGGCAATCACGAGGATTTAGGGTAACCACAAGGATTTAGGGCAACCACAAGGGTTGCCCCTACATAAAATGGTTAAGATTCAAGACAACCACTAATTCGCCAGTGTTGTTTTGCGGTCAATGATGGACTTAATAGCCAAACCATTTCCGACTGGATTGATACCTTCTTTTACGAAAGCGGCATAGAAGATATAATCTCCCCCCATACCAGGTGGCACGGCAAAATCCGGTACGAACCTGTCTGTTGTATCGACATTGTCCAGAGACTTTTTAAAAGGTTGAGGGTTAGGACTAAACGGTGCAATACCTAGTTCCGTTCTATAGAGCAATGAACCATTGGGCATTTGAATCGCAACCCAAAGATCAACTCGTTCATAGCGATTGGTATTGACCTTTTGTACCAAATCTACCCTAATCACCTCTCCCACTTTATAAAACTCTTTCATGCCTTGAAAAGCGAGATAGAAATCGCCCTGTTCAGCAGGCGGTTCCGTTGTTTCAGTGTCCGTTGTCACACTCACTTGTTGAACACTTTCACCAGTGGCCCCTTGATTGTCAGTGACGACCAACCTAATGCTGTAATTACCCGCCTCTCTAAAAGTCATCGTAGCAGTTTGACCAGAGGCCGTCTGACTGTTAGAGGCCGTCCAACTGTAGTGGGTAATCTGGCCATCTGGATCCGTTGAAGCACTGGCATCCAAGGTGACCGTTAAGGGGGCATTGCCTGATTGCGGTGTGACTGTAAAGTATGCCGAAGGCGCTTGGTTAGGCGTTGGCGGAGGTGTTGAACTGCCACTGCTTGAAGGCATGTCGATGATGAAAAAATCATCGAATGAGACATCAACAGCTTTTGAGGCTTCCAGACTCACACTGCCACCACAGTTTTCTAGAGTTAACTCTTGGACTTTTGTGCGGTTGATAGAGAAAACAAAGAGATTGTCTACCTTCATAATAGATAAATTGTTGGACTCGCCCGGCTTAATGAGAGAGGAGGCTGTCCACTCTACCCGTTTCTCATGTTGCCCGTTATAAACGGTACTGATATAGTACCCCGTGTTGTCTTGTCCATCTATTAGGAATAGAACATAGTCCGCAGTGCCCATGCTATTTTTCTGATTGCAGACTGAAATGCCATACCCCCCGTCACCGTTTCCGCCTAACCAAAGGGTATCAACTGATACGCCTAAAATTTCAAAATAGTTAGAATGACCGGGGTTGGGGCTCCAGCCACCAGGATTCGCACCGCCAGCCCAAGCCAGAGAACGCGCACCTTCTGTTCCATCACCTTGAAAAACCAATTGTCCATTAGACACAGAAAAAAAATCCGCGCCAGAAAATCCGCCCGCATCGCTATTAAAATTCTCTTTAATCAGTGGAACGATGCGAAAATTATCAAAGGCAACATCCACTGACTTGGAGGCCTCCAAGCCAATAGCTCCCCCTGCACAACCGTCTATCGTTAATTCTTGGACTTCCGTCTCGTTGATAGAGAACTGGAAAGAATTGCCTATTTTGAAGATAGACAATTCGTTAGCCTTGTTAGGCAAGATATGGGAAGAAGGGGTCCAATCAACAAGTGTTCGGGGTTCCCCATTTTTGACGACACCTATTATGTAAGCCGTGTTATCTCCAGCCCCATCTATCCAAAATGAGACTTGATCTGCACCCCCCATACTATTTTTTTGGATGCAGACTGCAAGACCATAAGGCGCTGTGTCGTTTCCCCCTTCCCAAATCACCTCCATGGAGACATCAAAGTCTTTGAAATAATTGGAGTTGTTGGCTGATGGATTCCAACCATTGGGAGTAGCACCACCCATCCACGCTGAGGTAAGGGTTCCCGCCTCGCGATTACCACGGTATAGGTAGCGTCCATTGGACACGGTAAAAGGGGGGTCGCTCAAAAAACCCCCAGAGCCTGTGCTAAAATCCTCCGCAACACCCGCGGCCCATAGCGGGGTGGAAAAGACGATCATGAATAGTGTCATGATCCATTGCTTCGCGCTTGTCATTATTGTTTCCTCCGATTTAATGATAAATAAATCATAAATCAACATCACCTCAAAGGCGCTTTGAACACTTTGGTAAGCAAAATACGTGTTGCATTATACACACTTTAGTCACTCTAATCTAATTTTCCGTTATCTGTTATTAGTACGTGCTGCACGTATACACATTTTAGTGAATCTAATCTGTAATTATAATTTAATTTTCCGTTATCCATTATCCGTTATTCGTTATTAGTTATTAACATTTTAATCTTTGTTACGTTTAAGGTAGAACAAACTATAGGTGCGACTCAATTTTCAAGGTATAAACGCTTGCTCATATTCTTCGCCTACTCTCTTGTTGACTAAAATGCTCGCGAAGTAAAATTAAGCTCATTTTGCAGTCATAGACTTCATCGCCAATTGTCAAAACTTTTGGTTTCGTTAAATGAGAGTGGTGCAATGTAAGTACTGAACCCTAAATTTTGAGGTATTTTAATAGAAGCAACCAGGGTTGCCCTTTGTCCTAAAATACCTGTTTATTTGTGCTTCAGTACTTAGGTGATGGCCGACTGATTAAAAAAATCAGCGTTTCAGGCAAAAGTTTTTGCGCGCAAAAACTTTTGCCTGGTGTCATGACAATCTGCCGTTATCAGCGTTCTATCATCTCACCCACATTGCATCATTACCCGTTTGAAGGCTAAAGTTTTGGACTCCACTTAAGCCAGTGGCAAAATGAGTTCGACTCGAATGCCGGCTTGATCACGATTGTAGACGTGACAAGTGCCTCCACTACCCCATATCAGTCTAGCCACCATGGTTAATCCTAATCCCATGCCTTGCATCTCACCTGATACAAATTTTTCATTTTGAAAATA
>JAYQWI020000331.1:0-6071 GCA_035871815.2 Candidatus Parabeggiatoa communis | reverse complement strand
ACTTTGAAGAAAGAAGTGACCGCTTGGGTCAATCAACGCAACGATTCTGCAACTGAAATGGACTGGCGTTTTACCACCGAAGATGCCCGAATCAAACTCCGAAGACTTTACCCATCAATACAACCTTGACAATGTACTAGGTTGAACTATTCGTATAATACCCTATATTAGACATTATACCGATTAAATTTAAGTGCTTGATTTCATTTTCTAAAAATAGAAATTTTAATTAAAAAATCAATAAGTTGTGTTAAATCGGTATAAACTCTATTTCATATTATACTTATACGAAAATCTGGTAGGTCACTTTGTGATGACTGATAAAATCAGTATAGAGCTTAAGCGATACAATCTGACTAAAAATGAATACATTCGAGTATGTTCTAACATTAATAATAAAAGGTACAAATGGTTAGTTCGGGCCCTGTTTTTATTTTTAGCGGGAATCGCATTATTAATTATTTGGGGAGCATCTAAAGGTATCCATGCAGAACTCATTGAAGCATGGCTGCCAGTTGTCATTATGTCTTTTATGTACTGGTGGATAATAATTTGGGGCATTCCGATTTTTGTTACAAAATTAAAATTGAATCGGCATCTATTTCAAGCTTATCAATGTCTTCTTGAAGAGGGATATTTAATTGCTGAGAGAGAAGATGGGGCATTAGAAAAGTTTCCACTAGATAAGATAGTAAAAGTAGATATTGTATTAGAATACTATATTTTGTACACAAATGCTTTTTATGCTTATTTTATACCCTTTTCGTCTTTCCACACAGTAGAGGATAAAAATAAATTTGAGCAGCAGCTTATATTATATGGCAATTTGATACCTAAAGGATAATTTTTACTGATTGTAACGAATTTTGGGGACACCAGAAAGAATGGGGCTTTGAACGTCACTTTGCGTAGTTAGTGACTTCGTTTCCATTATTTGAAAGGGCGAACACGCAGGTTCGCCCTTTCAAATCAGAAAAAAGCCTTATTATTTAATGGTGTCCCCAAAATCCGTTACAATCATAATTGTTATTGTCCCAACCGTTTAGCGCGTAGGGTGGATAAGGCATAATCCGTCATCCAGCTTTGTTTATGGTGTATGACGCTTTGCTTATACACCCTACAAATTACAAAATGTGTACGGCTTACGAGTTATCCGTATAATACCCTATATTTTATATTATAGGACTTACGCATTGACAAATCATACAAAATAGGTTATAAAAATTCCAAATACTGATACCACTTTTAGTTTTAATATCAATAAGTTATTGATAATCACTTCATTCACTGACATTTTAAAATAACTTTTTTCAGCTTGATTTAAGTAGAATTGCATAATCAAGTTTCATTTACATAAAACTAATAACTTTACCTTTTTAAATATTTTTTAAAACTAAATATTCATTATTGTCATAGACTTACATTTTTTAAAATATTCAATTAACCTTAAATATTGGCAGATAACATGAAAACACTTACAAAACCTTCGACAGCTAACGCCACGAAGTCAATGTATATTTCTGTTGAGTGAACCTAAAAACGCGACTTGTACACGTTTGTCAAATATTTTACCTATATCACATGTGAGTCGTAACCGTTTTTTATGACGTGAATCTTACAACCCGAAAGAGTTATGGAATTTAGTTGTCGAGCCAATCGTTTTACAAGGCGGAACATTTCGTTAAGACGATAGTGTTATTGATAAACCTTTGAGTTCGCCAAACAAAACTGAGCTTATTGATTATTTTTGGTCAGGATCGCCACAATGTTCTGTTAAAGGAATTAATTTTATCACCTTGTATTACACGGATATTAATCAGGTTTGTGTTGAGTCAAATTTTCGCATTGTTTTAAAATAGGAAGGTAAAACCAAAAACGACGGCGTGAAATGTTCATGTAAGTTTTAGCTTATGGATTACAACCAGCATGGATTTAAGGCGATAATTGGTATTAATAGCTTAGACAACCTTAGAGGTAAAAGACACCATAGATTGGGTGCTATGTTTGCTATAAAAGATAAATAATCCCGTTTTGTATCAAAAAAGGTACTTATGCCCAAGTACTTCGCAATGACATTCCTGAATCTTTCAATATTGTGTATCTTAAAGGCTTTGATATGGGAAAGCGCTTTAGAACAGTCTTCAAAAACGAATATCGCTATGACATCGATCACATGCCTAAGCTTGAACAACTTAACCAGTTGACCTATGAAGATTTTAAAGTTGTTCATGGTAATCATTTTCATCATGAACAATTCCATAGAGCGGTTAAACAAGTTTGTAATCTTGAGCGGTGTAAGAATAGAAGCACCCAGGCTATAAAAAATCATATCTTTTGTGCTTTTTCGGCTTTTGTTCAACTTGAGTTCATGCGAACTAAAAACATCATTATTAACGGGTATGAAATTCAAAAAAACTTATTCAATGAGGTTATTCGAGCATTTATCATTAATAATGTAGAAAACATAGATAGAATGACTGAGAGCATAAAAGTATAGTTTTGTCAATGCGTAAGTCCTATATTATACGAAAAATCAGAGAAATTTGTTGGTAGCCCTACTTTTTATGTTCGCTCCAAAATACGCTGAAACTCTTTATCATTTGAAAGTTCTGTAAAATCTAGCTCCGCTTCTTCAACAAACTCATCATCTAGGGAAATGGCTCGCTCTAGAGAGGTCAAAGCTTGGCTTTTGTTTCCAAGGCGCAAACAAACTTCAGCGAGTTTATACCAAGCTTCAGCGTTACTCGTTTCTATTTCTGTCACTTTCGAGAAAGCTAAATAAGCCGCCTCATCATGCTCAGTATTACATTCTAAATCTACCAAGATATTTCCTTTATGAAACCAAGCCATTGGGTCGTCGGGCCGAATAGATATGGCTTTCTCAAAAGCTGTCCGTGATTGCTGAAAATAGTCTAAGTATTCAGACCACATTACTTCTCTATCCGCATTCATCATGAGTCTTGCTCTAACCTGTGCCGCGTGCGTTAGTTGATACAACACAATACCCTTATAAACCAGTGCTTCATAATACTGGGGTTCTTGATCAAGGGCTTTATCAAAGGAATATACGGCCTCTTCGTGTTGTCCGTTGAATGCGACGCTTTTTGGGTCTGATGTTCCTAAAAATCCGCCAAGAAGCAGTCCTCGTTCAAACCATCCTTGATGATTCTCTTCTTTCAGTTCTAGTGAACGCTCCAAAGCTTTCAAGCCATCGTGTGCATGCCCAAGTTTACGATAGGCTATCCATGTGTTGTACCAGCAGTTAGGACATTCGTGATCGAGCTCATGAAGCCTATTAAAAGCATGTAAAGATTCCTCATAGCTATTCAGATTTCCAAGCGTACAACCCAGCATTTCCCAAGAAAAAGCATGGTCAGGACAAATTTTAACGGCTTCGCTAAAGCAAAGCAGAGCCTTGTCGAGTTCTTTATTTTGAAATGCAGTAAATCCTTTTTGATACACCTCAGAAATATCTTTATCTTCTATTGCTTGTGTTCCTATTCCAAATTTTTCTTTTAGCCATTTGAAAAGTTGCATGCGACTCCTTTAACTGCCTAACGGTTGAACTTACCAGCGGTGGCACACTGTCATGTGGAATGATTGGTTATGTATTTATTGGTGGTATATAAAGAAGTCAGATTCTTCTTCTGTATTCCAAGAATAGCACCTTTATTTCTTTGCTATTAATACATCAATTGTTTCTACATTCTGTAATCATTTTTCAATTGCTTAGCGTTTTGAATCAAATTATTGGGTAGATTGGACTACCTTGAAATGACGCTTTCATATTTTTTTGACAGAACGGTAAGTTATTATAAATATTTAGTCAAATAGTTACAAAAGTTTTTTGTGAAAATAAATTAGGTTTTTTCACCGTCTGTATGATTCTTTAGGTGTTTTACTGTTATTATATTGTATTCATTCTTACTTTTATATCTATTTCTTCATTAGGCTCAGTTTCAACTGTACCTCTGATTTGAATTTGACATTCGTTATTAGCGATTTCTACTTCAGCTTCTCCATACGTTTCTAGCCACTCTAAAAATTTTTTATACGCCGAATTTTGATTAGGTTGCCATTTTCCATACAGATCAAAATTATCACACTTTGGATTAACTATAAACCCAACACTCTTTTCGTGCCATATAACAGGTAATTTGTTTTCACTACTCATTTTCTATCAGAACAGTAGAGTGGATAAGCGGCGCGTCATCCACCTTTTGTGTTTGATTTAAGGGTTTGTGTGTATGACGCTATCGCTTAGACACCCTGTGTGCTATTGAAACCACTTTGGATTATGTATATCTTGCTCAAATTCAGATTGTGTTCCAAAGCCTAATTCTTCTGTTTTCTTAAAGTATGGTGAATAATCAAAAGAATCGGAGTCATCTAAATCCATGGTGTTGATATCCCAAATCACATCAATCATCCAAATTAGCCATTGAGGTGGTGGTGGCCATTTGCGAAAATATTCAATTCTTTGATGTTCATTATAATTCTGCTTTTCGATATCCCACCATGAATTAAAAACCATAATGTAAAATTCTCCTGCACCCATTCGCCAACAAATATCATAGGGATGAGTATCTGGAAACATAAACCAAGGCGGGGGTACAAAACCGTATTTCTGGGTTAATTCCGGTATTTGTTTATTGATAGAGCGATTCCTTTATTTTTATCCAGAAGCTCATAGGTTGGGCTTTTGAGAGGAAGTCCAACACAAAGCTTTGTTTAATTGTAGGTTTTAGCATTATTTTTGCTGGGCTTCCTATCAAAAAACCAGCCTACGAGCTAAAACAACAGAAATAACAACCACCTTTTTATCCGTTTGTCTGTTTTCATTGTTGAATTCGTTTAAATTAAGGAGGGTTTCGTTCCTCAACCTAGCCTACGTACTTCACACATACCCATCATCATTTCCTTTATTTTCCAGAAGCCTCTCGTAGTATATTAAGCAATTTAGGATGTATCTGATAACCTAAGCTTTGAGCCTTATCAACATCATCCCATGCCTTATCATACTCTTTTTTAGAGATATATGATATTGCTCTATTATTGTAAGCATCAGTAAATTTTGGATTAATCTCAATAGCTTTGTCATAATCAGAAATGGCTTTGTCACATTGGCCTTGTTTAAAAAAAACATTTCCTCGATTTAAGTAAGTTATAGAATCTTTCGGATTAATCTCAATGGCTTTATCATAATCAGAAATGGCTCGGCTATATTGGCCTTTTGTATTAAAAACATATCCTCTATTTTTGTAAATATCAGCAAATTTTGGATTAAGCTTAATAGCTTTGTCATAATCAGAAATCGCTCGATCATATTCGCCTTGACTACTAAAAGCAATGCCTCGATTATTGTAAGCTTTAGCCAATTTTGGATTAAGCTCAATGGCTTTGTCATAATCAGAAATCGCTCGGTCATATTCGCCTTGACTACTAAAAGTAAGGCCTCGATTATTGTAAGCTTTAGCAAATTTTGGATTAAGCTTAATGGCTTTGTCATAATCAGAAATCGCTCTGTCATATTCGCCTTGACTACTCAAAATAAGGCCTCGATTATTGTAAGCCATAGCAGATTTTGGATTAATCTCAATAGCCTTATCAAACTCAGAAATAGCTTTGTCATATTGGCCTTTGAGAGCAAAAGCAAGTCCTCGAATAAGGTAAGCCGTAGCAGATTTTGGATTAAGCTTAATGACTTTTTCAGGTTGTTTGTGAACAGCATTATCACTAATAGGGCTAGTACTACACCCCGTGAATAATAAAATGAGTAAGAAAATCACTAGGATATTCAGGTTTTGTTTCATATTTCACTGAAAGTAAATGAGATTAAGCTCGTAGGCTGGGCTGACAACAGGAAGCCCAGCATGAACATTTATTTGCTAGTTCCCAAATTCTATTTGGAAATATATACCTTGATGCTCTGCATCATACAAATAATTGTACTTTGCCTCGCATTGTTGAAGGCATTCCCAAATAAAGTTTAGGAATAAGAAATGTCATATATTACGATATTAATGGAATAGTGGGCAAATGATGTTTGCACATCCTACCTGACTGTCGTC
>JAYQWI020000330.1:0-2934 GCA_035871815.2 Candidatus Parabeggiatoa communis | reverse complement strand
GGTTTTGGGCTAATCGTTTTGTTGGCACGATAAACAAAATGCGGTGTTTCTGTTTTATCATGGCTTTTTGAAAAGCAAAGCTTTTACCCGCGCCTGTCGGCGCGTCTGCAATGCGAATGGGTTTCTCGCAAGTTAATAATTTATGTTGTAACCGGGATAATTCATCAGTGGTGATGCTTTCTACACAATGGGCGGCAATGGTGAGTGGCATGGTTTAAATTACTGTTTTTATTTAGTTTTTTGATTAGACTGCGCTTTAAATAGATATAAACGCTAAAGACGCTAAAGACGCTAAAGACGCTAAAGACGCTAAAGACGCTAAGGATGATCGTCTGTTAAGAGAATTTTTTGCGTCTCTTGCGTTATTTTTTTAGATAACCCAGCTTCAACCACGTCTTTTAATGCAAGACGAAAAACGGCCTCGTCACCGTCTTCAAGTGCAGCATTAAGATACTCAGCTGCTTCTGAAGGATCACGAAGGGCTTCTAATAAATCGGCTTTATAACTTTTGCTCATTATTAAGCTCTGTTGTCATTATTCTTTATTGCCATTTCATCACTTCTTCCTTGGCTTCTTTCAAAGAATAGAGAGGGGATAATTGCAGATAGTGTAAGCAATATCGTTCTACAGGTAATTCACTGTTAAAGAGTGCAGCGGTTGCGGCATTTAAGCGCACGCCCTCTTGATGTTCTTGTTTTTCCAGTAATACCATGCCATTGCGATGTAGCCCTATGCGAATAACCAATTTTTCTTGTTCTTGGAAAGGATTAAAATCATCGAATCCAAAAAGAGCACCGGTAAAGATTTGCCCTTCGGGTACCTCTTGCGTGTGGAAAAAGTCTTTGAAATTACCCCGTTTGACGACACTTTGTAATTTAGGTGGAAAACCGCCTTCCTCTGTCAGGTTTAAACGGCGAATCAGGGGCGCTAATAATCGCGGTTTATCTGTTGTGAATACCGAAGTACGATAAGGCATGGCTTTCAAATGGCGATAATAATCCTTTTTGGGTAGGGCAACACTGGCCTGTAGCAGTCCTAATGTCGCCGCTAATCCAAACGCAATCGCCCTATCACTGATCAGTTCTGGCAAAGTCGCACTGCCCCCTTGTACCATAAGACTATGATAAACAAAGGGAGTCAGGGTGGTGGCACGTATACCGATTGCGTTTATTTTCATGCTATTTCCCTTTTTTACCCATAAACCACTGATCAAAAAAGTCAGCCACTTTGCCAGCCGCTTCTTGATACTCCGTTTCTAGGCTTTGAAAATCGGATTCAAAGCGTTGTAGCAGATTGTTCTGATAGTCATGTACTTCTTGAGCAGTCATTGTTACCTCATGTACTGGGCTTAACACTTCATCTAAACGGGTGGTTAAGCGTTTAACATCCTTGAACAATGGTTCATCCCAAGCTTCGGGATTGGCTAAGGTTCGGACGATTTGGTAGGGCGAGGTTTCTGGTTGTTCAAAACGCCCGGCATAAATGCCGGCAATATGTGTCCGAATATTGGTGCCGTAGACAGAGGTTTGCCCACCATAAGTGCCGGCAACACCAAGGCTTAATAATAAATGATCTAAACCCATCTGGGGCAATAAACGGCCGCGAGTGGATAAGACTTGTACGAGCAAGGTGCCAGGTTTGACGAAATGGCGGTTAAACAAATTATCGCTGTTTTTCTTAGATTCGGCATCAAACAAAGTGCCGTCTTCAAAAGCCCGATTATGGAAAGTGGCATCGACGCAATAATGCTTGGGTAAGAGGCTGAGGGCATCGGAATAATTCACTGCTGCTTTCACGGGTAAAACATTGCTATCCCAAACTGTGGAATCTCCGAATACCAGACTATTTAAATCAAAACCCTCTGATGGCTTCATCTTTTTAGTCAAAACGATTTTGTTTTGCGACATATTGCCGCCGGCCTTCTTAAATAGCCGGAGGAGTTGTAAGCCGCGCCCTTTTTCGGGGTATTTGAATTTGTTGGCGACAGCACGTACATACGTTTCGCTATCCTCATTCAATGCGATTTCAATATCCGTGATTTCTTCTTCAGAGTTGCGAAAGACGACGGGTGCAATGGCTTCCCGAATCAGCACCAAACTGACGCTGCCGAGATTTTTTAATGCGGGTTGAACGTATTCCTTTTTTTCACCTTGCGTGGTTTTGAATAGTTCATCAATATTGCCTAAAAATGGGGTAAAACGATCCATTTGGTTATCCTTTTAGGTTAATGTGTTCGCTGCCTTGGAGTGCAAAATTTATTTTGCTTTGGTGGGCCGCAAAATAAATTTTGCACTCCAAAAAAAACCGCAAAATAAATTTTGCACTCCAAAAAAAACCGCAAAATAAATTTTGCACTCCAAAAAAACCGCAAAATAAATTTTGCACTCAAAAAAAAACCGCAAATTTTTTAGCCAAATAATTTATATCTTGAGCAAGAACTCAAGCCTTTTACTGCTGTTGTAAATACGCATGAAGAAACGCCATCCTATAAATACTGCCAAAAACGCGCAAAGTGCTATGACTCAGCATTTTGCCCTTCATCACACCAAGCCATACGTCATTGACAAATTGTTCAGCGAATTGCAAACAGGCTTCAAACTGTTTTTCATGATTGTCATACTTCGCTTTAGCTTTCAAACCCTTTTCCAATTCACCCGCGATAGCATAAATCAACGATTCTGGCGTATCTTGTGGTACCGGCACTTTACGAAGCGCATTCATCGTCTCCAAACAAATCTTGAAAACTTTCATTTGTTCGTTGGTAGACGCATCAAAGCGAACAGATTGCTGAATTTTAATGGCCGCCTTGCCTAGTTCGACAAGGGCGTTATCAGATTTTGTCATTTTTGCCTCACTATAATTAAAGTATTCCTCACGTAAACGTTTTTTAGTCGCAATGATTGCTGGTGAAGGTTTTTCCTCTTTGTTTAAAAC
>JAYQWI020000329.1:0-5220 GCA_035871815.2 Candidatus Parabeggiatoa communis | reverse complement strand
TTTTTGATATGACTTGTCAGTTTTTGTACACACTTCGTTCCGAGTTTCGATAAAATAATGTGGCTTTATCCTTATCACCTATCAGTTTGTCAAAAGTACTTAGGAGAAGGGATTATTTCCACTGTAGAGACGCGATGCTTCGCGTCTCTAGTGAGGGATCGCGTCGAAACAAAAACAGAGACGCGAGGCATCGCGTCGAAACATCGCATTATAGAAAACGGATAGGTGGTAAGGGGGCTTTGTCTTTGAAAGGGCGAACACGCCCCCCCAAAATTCGTTATAATAATAAACATTTTTTTAAACCATCGTCAGGACAATTTTACCGCTGCTATGCCCTGTTTCTATTAGGCGGTGCGCTTCTGCAACTTGGGATAGGGGTAAGGTTTGACTGACTTTGATGTGCAATTGATCGGCCTCTATCATGCGACTGGCTTCTTCTATCATTTGTCGTTGGGCTATTCGTGTCTCGTGCATTTTTTGAATCATGGGGGTGAGCATGAGTTCGTAAATGAGGCTGAGATTGCGGAATTTGGCGGTTTTGATCGCGCTGCTTTCGCAAGGCGGTTCTAGGAGTGTGACGATTTTGCCGTATATGCGGGTGCATGAGATGGAACGGCAGAAGATGTCGCCGCCTACGGTGTCGAAAACAGTATCAACGCCGGCCCCGTTTGTCCAGTCTAGTGTGGCTTGAACAAAGTCGGTTTGGGTGTAATCTATGCTGTAATCTGCGCCTAGCGATTGGGCTAATTCGGATTTTTCTGGATTGCTGATGGTGACGGCGATACGTGCCCCTTTGCTTTTGGCGAGTTGTACGGCTAAGTGTCCAACGCCGCCGACTCCGGCATGAATTAAGACGGTTTGATTGGCTTGCAATTGGGCGCGATCTATCAGGGATTCCCAGGCGGTTAGCCACGCTAAGGGTAAGGCGGCCGCTTCGGGCATTGATAGTTTTTGGGGTTTGAGGGCGGCATAATCTTCGTGAAGGGTGGTGTATTCGGCATAATTGCCTTGTTCTTCAGTGCCGATCCCGCCGTTAAAGAAGTATACTTCGTCACCGATTTTGAAACGTGTGACGGCTTCGCCTATGGCATCAACAACGCCAGCGCCATCACAACCCAAAATAATGGGTAGTTTATCAGGTGCCATGCCGCCACGGCTTCGCATTTTGAAATCAACAGGATTGATGCCGGCTGCGTGGAGACGCACTCGTATGAAATGGGGATCGGATAATTGAGGCGTTTCCACTTCTGTCATTTTCAGGGCTTCTGTGCCCCCGGCAGCGCTTAATAAAACAGCTTTCATAGTGATTTATTCTCCTTCAGTTGATGAGATGATTTAAGTTTTTCATAACGCAAGAGACGCAAGAGACGCAAGAGACGCAAAGATTTCGTTTTTTTTTTTTACGGCGCGTCTTTAGCGTCTTTAGCGTCTTTAGCGTCTTTAGCGTTTATTTCTTTTTCAATCGCGAAAGCAGTTCATTGCAAATCTATTTTAATTGATCTGCTTATGTTTTCAAGATCAATATCGCTGAACAATAAACTGAAATCCTTTGATAACTGATAACTGATAACTGATAACTGATAATATGTCTACTAAGACTTTTAGTCAACGTTTGCTGATTTGGTTTGACAAATATGGCCGGACTGATTTACCTTGGCAGGTTGAATCGACATCTTACCGTGTTTGGGTGTCAGAAATCATGCTACAGCAAACTCAAGTGAATACGGTTATCCCTTATTATCAGCGGTTTATGTGCCAATTTCCTTCGTTGCAAACCTTGGCGAATGCTTCGTTAGATGAAGTGCTGCACTTTTGGACGGGTTTGGGATATTATGCCAGGGCACGCAATTTACATAAAACGGCGCAAATCGTTTGCGCGGATTATGGCGGGGCATTACCGACTGATTTAGAGAAGTTGATCGATTTACCTGGGATTGGACGCTCAACTGCGGGGGCGATTTTGGCGCTGGCGCACGGGATGCCTCACTCGATTCTGGATGGGAATGTTAAACGTGTTTTGTGTCGCTATTATGCGCTTGAGGGATGGCCGGGGGATAAGAAAGTCGCGGAGGCGTTATGGGATTTAGCGGATAACAATACGCCGATTCGGCGTGTTGCGGCTTATACGCAGGCTGTCATGGATTTGGGCGCGACGGTTTGCACTCGTCGTCATCCACTTTGTCAACTTTGTCCTTTTCATCTCGATTGTGCCGCCCATCAAAATGGGCATGAAATCGCTTATCCCACACCTAAACCGCGTAAAAAGTTACCGGTGAAAAGCGCGATTTTTATGATGTTGCAAAATCAGTGGGGTGAGGTTTTGCTAGAAAAACGGCCTCTGAGCGGAATATGGGGTGGCTTATGGAGTTTTCCTGAATGTCCGACGGCCGATGATATTCCGATATGGTGTCAACGCTATCTGGGTTGCAAAGCGCCAAAGTGCTATACTTGGCAGTCTTTACGTCATACGTTTACTCATTTTCATTTAGACATTACGCCGGTATTGATGCCAATTCAGGCCGATGTTTGTGAAACGGTAGCCCTAAAAGAGATTGTCTGGCACAATCTTGAGAAGCCGCAGGCTTATGGTTTAGCGGCCCCAGTGGCTCGATTACTGACACAATTAACTTTACTTAATACAGGAGAATTATTGTTATGAGTCGCATGGTTCATTGCGTTAAATTGGATAGAGAAGCAGAAGGTTTAAAAGTGCCACCTTATCCTGGTGAATTGGGAAAAAAGATTTATGAAACCGTCTCTGATGAGGCTTGGGAAATGTGGAAGAAACAGCAAACGATGTTGATTAATGAATATCGCTTGTCACCCGCGGATCCCAAAACCCGTAAAATGGTTCAAGAGGAAATGAAAAAATTCTTATTTGGAGAAGGTGAGGCAACCACACCGCCTGATTACGTGCCCCCTCAGGCTTAAGTGCTTTTTTGCGTACAAGGCTCAAGCTTTGTACGCGACGGTTTGACGAATACGTTCTTCCATGATTTCCATTTCAAACCATGGGCTATTGACGGGGAGTTCAAAAACGATTTTGGCAGGTAAACCGTCGGTCAATTTTTTAATGAGTTGCCCATCTGAATCATAAATCGCGGCTGTGGGCGCGATGCTCTGGTTTTCATCGACTATATCGGCAAAGATTTCTATTAACTCTCGCATGTCATCGGCCAGTTTATGTTCCCAAATATCAATCGGGGTACCGGTATTGAGATCATCTAATGCTGTCATTTGTTTTTCATCGACTTCTTTGCCAATACCTATCAATATACATTTGATCACGTTGCGTTTGTTAGCGGCAATGTCTTTTGCCAGTTTGGTGCTATAACGTTTAACGGCTTCTAAATCATCAATATAGCCATCAGTAATAAAGATAAACAGGCCCCATTGCGCTTCTGCAAAACGAGTGCAATAGTATGCCAGTGCAGGTTGCAAGTGTGTACCTGTACCCAATCGGACTGTTTTAGGGCCTTGAATCGTGAGGGTTTCACAGTCTTCTGCCTGTATATCACCCACCTCTTCATATTGGGATCCGTTGCCACAGGCCCAATAAATCAAGCTTGTGCGGCCGTTGATATCAAGTGTACTGGCTAAATAAGCGATAAATTTTCGCGCCGTTGGTTGAATGAGATTGTCGCTATATTTAAAATAACCTTTTTCCAGTGCCTCTGTTACGGCTGCCTTTTCAAAGATTCTAAATCGCACCCCATCTTCTTCTTCTTGTCGAATCCAGGCTTTCTTTTTATAGGCTTGAGTGACTTTTTGCGGTAATTCCCCTTTTAATTCTCTACCATAAGCACTCATCATTGATGAGCTGGCATCTAAAGCGACACCGGTTTGCCAACCTTCAGCGGCTTGCCCAGACGGTGGCATTAAAATCGTTAATTGTATTTGTAATTGCTTGGCCGTTTTGCGAACATAGATTTTGCCAAATGCTTTGGCGGTTTCGCTGGAAGAAATCGTGTAATCTTGAACAGTGCCCGTTGCTTTACCAAAATAGTGATCAAACATGTTGTTTATTCTCACTGATTCGTTTGTTTATACTTGGCATCGTCATAAATTGCGCTTTTAAATTTTAACTCAACGGCTGAAAGCTCAAGTCAGGTGGTGGTGACTAAATCAAAATTTGCGAGTTTTTGAACGGCAAAAGCGCAAATTATAACGGTGGACAGTATATCTCTAAAAATTTATGGTTCAGTACTTATCTCGAATTAATTTTGAATTACAGGAGCGATTTATGACGACTTTGACGATTGTTCTTCCGGAATCATTAACTCAACAGTTGCAAACCTATCACATTTCAAAACAGCAGTTGCGAGTCGCAGTGACAGACTTCATTCAAGGCTATATACGCCAGTGCCAATCACAACCTCAAGCCAGTACAGATGCCTCATATCCTCCAGATGTTGCAACCACGTTATCTGAATTAGACAGTCTTGAGGATCAAGATTTATGGCACATTGTACATACCGCCATGGACCGAGTAGATTTGGTGACGATGGAGACGTTGTCTGCCAATGAAACTCACTTGAATCAGGCTTCGGAAAATCAGGCTCAAGAGTTGCTTGATCGTTATGATCATGCTGTTTTGATTCGGGCTAAAGCAATCGCTTTGCTCAAAAAACGGGGACATGATATTTCCTTATTACAACAATCTCACTTTACCCAATGAGTAAAACTTATATTTCCCAAGCATTGCGACAACAAGCTTACCAGATATTTGGAGAACGTTGTGCTTATTGTCTAAGCCCAGAATGGATTATTGGAACCGCCTTCACAATTGATCATATCATTCCTGAGTCTTTGGGTGGTCAAACCATTGCTGAAAATCTCTGTTTGGCTTGTTTTGCTTGTAATTCTATCAAGGGAACACAGATTTCAGCCCTCGATCCGCAAACGAAAGAGCTTGTACCACTTTTCCACCCTTACCACCAAGATTGGTTTGAGCAGTTTACTTGGGAAGCTGAGGGCCTACAGATTGTTGGTTCGACACCCACAGGAAGAGCGACAATTAACGCGCTGAAATTAAATCGACCCTTATTGGTTAATGCACGCCGCTGGTGGGTTGAAGCCGGCTGGCATCCACCTGATCATCCATGAGAATAATCTCCATTTTTATCTCACGCAAAGACGCAAAGACGCAAAGGTGCCAAGTCATTATACTTAGCGCGAAGCGCGAAGCGCAAAGCGTGAGCAAAGAATTATTAAATATAG
>JAYQWI020000328.1:0-4182 GCA_035871815.2 Candidatus Parabeggiatoa communis | reverse complement strand
CCGGCAAGGGTTTCTAAAGGGGTTTTATCTGGTAGTGAATAGTTGTAACGTCCTAATATATTCCAACGTGGATTGAGCGCCCAGTGGAAGGAAAGATCGGTTTGTTCGAGTATGTTGTCGCGCAGACGGTAGGAGAGGTTTAAAATATTTTTGGGTGCGGGTTGATAACGCATGCGTACAACGCTGTGTTCTGTGTTCTGCGTGTGGGGATTCCAGCGCCAAGTGGTGGTGGCTCGCCAGTGTTGGGTGAATTGGGCGGCGAGTTCCATAACCAGGTTGGAGGTGCCTTCTGTTTCGATGGGTTCATGGGGTAAGGTGACGCGCCGATCTCGAAAGTAGACAATTTGCCCTAAGCTGGCGCGTAGGTGTTCTGTGCCAGTGGTGCTGCCGAGGAAACGGGAACTGAGGCCTAAGCTGAGTTGATGGCCGTCGTCTACTCGGTCGGCACCAAGATAGATATCGTCACGAAAAAGCTGCATGAATGAGAGATCATATTCGGCGCTGTCGAAAATGGGGATGTCGGTTTGATCTTTATATGGGGTATAGCGGTAGTATAGCCGTGGTTCTAGTGTTTGCACTAGGTTGGTGTCCCAGAGTTTGATATCACGTTCAAAAAACAGGCCGGTGTCAGTGCTGAAGGTGAATAGGGCACGTTGTGGTGTGGTATCGGCCGATGCGCTGACGTTGTCTAGGTTGTAAGTGGTGTAACGTAACGAGAGTTTGGGGACGATAAAGGTACCAGGGGTGCGCCAGGGTAGGCTGAGACTGGGTTGAATGTCAAAGCGGTTGCCAATCGGGGCGTTAACGACGTTGATATCACGGTCAAAGCGTACCCCTTCTGCCTGTAGTCCGAAATTGAGACTGCGATTGACTTCGGGTAAGGTGGTTTTGACGAGGAATTGGGGTAAACGTTGGTAGGGATGTGCATAAGGGTTGTCATCTAGGGTTTGGAAGTTTTGCAAGCGGCCTAATCCAAGCCAGCCGTCACCATAGTAGTATAAGTCAGCACGCCGTTCTAGGTGGGTGATGCTCATGAGGTTGATATGTGTGCCGAGTTCTTCAAAGTAGCGTTTGTCGGAGGCGTAGTTGATGTTGACATCGGTAACCCAACGTGGGTTGAGCTTGCCTGTGTGCTGAAAAGCAAGTGAGCCTCGATCTTCTCCTAAGATGGAATCGTGAGGGAGATATTCTAGTTCTAATTGCCCCTCGGCGGCTTGAGTCAAGTAGCGAAATTGGTTGTTTAATAATAAACCTCGCCGTGACATGACATGGGGGGTGATGGTGGCATCGTAATGTGGGGCGAGATTGAGATAGTAAGGGATACTAAATTCAAAACCGGTTTCATCAGAACGCCCTATACGGGGGACTAAAAAGCCCGATTTGCGTTGATCTCCGATAGGAAATGAGAAGTAAGGGAAATAAAAGACGGGGGTGTCGAACAAACGTATGGAGACATCGCGAGCAGTACCTTGACCTTTGGCATTGTCTAGGGTGACGCGATCGGCCTGTAAGCGCCATACTTCGTGCTCAGGATCACAGGTGGTGTAGCTGGCTTGTTCTAAATTGACTTGGTCTTTAGATTCTTTCGTGAGCTTTTTAGCCTCTCCCCACGCCCTTTGATTTAATAACCAATATTGGGTATTGTTCATTTCACCTTGATTTTCAGAGCGCAATTGTAGTTCAGCACCTTTGACAACATAGTTGTTGTCCCAAAAAGTAAAGTTTTGGTCTGTTTCAATAATCTGTTTCTGACGATCGTAAACCATGAGGGGGGTTTTTAAGAGTTGATCGGCCCGTTGCATTAAGACATTACCACGAAAGGTTGAGATGCCGAGTTTTTCTTGAACAGTAGCTTGGTCAGCCGATAAATGGACTGAATCATCTTCTAGTGGTGGTATATCGGGACGTGGTGGGGCTATTTCCGTAAAAGGTTTGCATAATGCAAATTCTTTATCCTCTACCGCGCCAAGGCTATTGCTTAACAGAATTAACAGTATAATAATTAGATGGAGTCGCACAGTTATCAGTTATCAGTTATCAGTTATCAGTTATCAGTTATCACATCAAGTCATTATTTCTTGAGCCTTCGAGCCTCTTGCAAAATGATTGTTAGCCTCAGAATAAATTCTGAGGCTAAAAGCGATAGGAGGCTTAAGCCGACTACTCACTTCATTGATCTTGTAGTACCCTTCAGGGTACTTAAGCTTTTAGTCTCAGAATTTATTCTGAGGCTACTCTTTAATTGACAAAGTGAAAAAGCGAAAGGACAATTATCTAAATGGCCGTTTTAATCCCTTTGACAGGGGTGGAGGTGTTTTTCCTTGTTTGAATCTCAGTTGTATAGTTTACCTCTTTTGAAGCGCGGTAAAGTCCGCGATATTTATGCGGTTGATGATCAGCATTTGTTGATTGTCGCGACGGATAGGTTGTCGGCGTTTGATGTGATATTGCCGACACCCATCCCTGATAAGGGTGCTATACTAACCGCGCTGTCAAATTTTTGGTTTGATTTTACTCAATCAAAGATACTGAATCATCGTTCTGATATGACTTTAGAAGCGGTATTCAGTGATCGCACAGAATATGAGCAAGTATCAGGGCGAGCTGTGATTGTTAAAAAATGCCGGCCATTGCCTGTCGAGGCGATTGTGCGTGGTTATTTAGCCGGCTCTGGTTGGAAAGATTATCAAAAAACGGGGGCAATTTGTAGTATTACTTTACCACCTGGTTTGCAACTTGGCGAAAAATTGCCGAGGCCTATTTATACCCCTTCTAGCAAAGCTGAAGTGGGTCAACATGATGAAAATATTGATTTTTCTAAAACCTCTGCGTTAATTGGTCAGGATTTGGCCGCACAAGTGCGTGATATGAGTCTTGAAATTTATAGTCGTGCCTGTGATTATGCGGCTGAGCGCGGCATTATTATTGCCGATACGAAATTTGAATTTGGCTTGGATGCACAGGGGCAATTAGTTTTGATTGATGAGGTGTTGACACCTGATTCTTCACGTTTTTGGCCTGTCGATCAATATGAAATTGGGCGTAGTCCACCCAATTTTGATAAACAATTTGTACGTGATTATTTGGAAACGTTAGATTGGGATAAAAAAGCGCCAGGGCCGGTTTTGCCGGCTTCGATTGTTGAGAAAACAACGGCTAAATATCGGGAAGCACGAGAACGATTATTTCAAAATTCATGAACTCCTGAACTGCCTTTTTCCATTCGATTTAATAACTGACAATGCGTATTCGGTTTGACTTCATTGCTTTGGCTTCTCTTATATTGGTTAGTTGTGCTAGCGATCCTTATGATGCTGATCAGGTTGCAGCCCCTATTAATCATGAGGCTATTTATGATTTACAGGCAAAAGTTGAGGCAAACAAAAAACTTTTGCGTGAAATACAGTTTTTAGCGACTCAGGCGGCCAATAGGCATGGCATTGATCATCGGTTGTTTCATGCTTTAATCAAACATGAATCGGCTTGGGATCCAGACGCGCTATCACCTAAAGGCGCACGGGGTTTAACGCAAATTATGCCACGTACTGGCGAAACGGAATGTGGTTTGGAACGCGAGCTTTTATTTGAGCCTGAGCTTAATCTTGATTGCGGGGCCTTTTATTTCAGTAAATTATTGAACAGGTTTAAGAATATCAAATTGGCACTGGCCGCTTATAATAGTGGTGAAACGCGGGTAGCCAGATTAGGGCGTGTGCCTCGCATACGTGAAACGCAACGGTATGTCAAACGAGTTATGGCCAGTTGGCGAGAGTCACCGTAAATAATTGCGAATTATGAATTATGAATTGTGAATTGTGAACGATACTATTTAATATACTAAGCATTGTAAAAAGGGTGAAGCTCTGTCTTCACCTCTTAACATGATTGTTAAAGATGTTAAAACAACACAATTGTCTCTTGTTTTCTTAAACTCTATATTTGTTTTCGATAATTTTTTGGCCTTAAATATCACTCAATATCAATAATTTCAATGTTTTGAGAACTGATGTGATCATTGATCATTCATCTGTTTGTTCGATAATCTGTTGACTTTGGATATAACAAATATCAATGGTGCCTCTTGCAAAACGATTAAGCTGAAACGATAAAACATTGGCCTGAAAACGAAAAGTTGATACCCTGTAAGTCGTTGATTTATAGTTGCACGTTGGAGTTTTGCAA
>JAYQWI020000327.1:0-3155 GCA_035871815.2 Candidatus Parabeggiatoa communis | reverse complement strand
TCGCAAGCGGCAGATGCGCTTTACTATGTTGACCGTATTGTCATACCTTATCAACCGAAAAAAATCGTGTTTTATGAAGGCGATAATGATATTGCTCATGGCAAGTCTCCTCAACAATTTTTGCAAGATTGTCAGGAGTTTGTCAAAAAAGTTCATAGCGCACTCCCTGAAGCAATCATCTATTTTTTATCGATTAAACCAAGCCTCGCAAGATATCATCTCCAAAATACGATACAAAAGGCTAATACCCTACTTGATGAATATGCCAGGGCGCATGATTACCTTGAATATATTGATATCAGCGCGGCAATGCACGATGAAACGGGAAAACTTCGGCTAAACATTTTTCAAGCAGATGGACTGCATCTCAATACTCAGGGTTATGAAATCTGGACACAAATCATTAAAAAGCGCATTCAATAAGCGTTTGTAGCTGAGTTCAGTAAAAAGTCCATCAGTTCATTTTGGTGGACATATCTCATTGTCATTTCTGCTCAGTGCCGCAAGCTATTTTTAACGGTTCATTGATTCAATTGTTCAGTATCATTTTAGGAGTGATGCATTAACTCATTAAATTTAGTTAACCCTTAATTTCAAGAAAATCACTTTGCGATGTTAGACAAAATAAACTTTAAAACAATACTGATAATCGGATTAGGATTTTTTATGGCATCAATTGTTGCGCCGATAGTTGTCGCGATCTTTCAAACACATTATGAACAGTGGCTAAACGATGAATCGCCACCACTTGAAACAATACCAGCATCTCAACAACAAACCACTTCAACCATTATATCCCCTAAAACAAAATCTGAGATACAGCCAACACCGTTAATAGTGACATTATGGTTAGATTCACCCGATAAAACGCAATTTCACACGGGTGATAAAGTGACGCTTTATTATAAAATCAATACCAAAGAAAATTTTCCCACGGTTGCCTATTTCACTTTATTCAACTTGTCAGTAGCTGATAAATGGGCTATTACTTTAAATAATAATAAAATAAAAGTGGGAGAATTATATTCATTGCCCAAAGGACGATATGCCTTGCAACCAGGGCAAAATGTCGGTACCGATGCGCGATTGCGTTTAACTTATGGACGTAAGCATTTTAAGGCCATCGTTACCCCTGAAGCGATAAAATGGGAAACCTTGGGCGCAAATATTGCCACCGGATTGCAAAGTGTGACAATTTGGGGGGAAGGAACGTTAACTATTGATGTTAATTAGGCAACTCGCAAAAAATAATATACCAAGGGCAACCACAAGGGATTGCCCCTACAAGCAATCCTTCATGGTTGCCCCTGACTGGTATAGTGTTCTTTGCGAGTTGCCTTAGAACCAAACCTGCCAGGTTTTAAAAACCTGGCAGGTTTATGAAATTTTGGAGGGAGAAAAAAGATGTCAAAAATAACCTTACTACTCATTAGCTTATTTGTTTTTCAAAACATTCAAGCCACTGAAATTCAAGCGCGTTTAGCTTTACTGATTGGCAATTCTGACTATAAAGGCGATGCGTTTTTGGCAAACCCGGTGAATGACGCGCAGGATTTGGCAGCCGTTTTAAGCGATTTACAGTTTCAAGTATCACATCGACAAAACTTGACACGGGCGGAAATGAACTCGGCGATTGAAGAGTTTGGCCAAAATTTAAAAGCCACAAAAGGCATGGGCATTTTCTATTATGCCGGGCATGGGATGCAAGTGGGTGGCGAAAATTATTTAATTCCCATCGGTGGGGAGCGTGCTTTGTTTGAAGACGGTTATAAATTGGATAAAAACACTATCAAAGCCAGCAATATATTAAAAACGCTTGAAGCGGCTGATAATGCGGTTAATATCATTATTTTAGATGCTTGCCGTAATAATCCTTTTCCGAAGACAAGAGGCATATCGCGCCGCCCAACACCGCCTGGATTGCAAATGATGAATGCTCCCGGTGGTTCTTTGATTGCGTATTCTGCGGATCAAGGCGAAGTGGCATTTGAAGGCAAAGATAAACGTAACAGCCCTTATGCCGCTTCACTCATTCAGCAGATAAAAGATAATCCTAATTCTTCGCTTTTACAATTATTCACTAAAGTACGCGCCGATGTCTTTCAAAAAACCGGCGAATTTCAAGCCCCCGGCTTTTATTCTAAGTTAAATCAAGATTATTGTTTGATGGGAGCCTGTTCAAAAGAGGAAAGCAGTATAGATTTAGGCGAGTTAATACAACAAGTAGCCCATTTGTGGCAACCTATCTTGGCGGTGGTGATAGCGTTTGGGGTGCTATGGTTGGGATGGCGAAGGAATTTGGTAGGTGCGGTGGTAACTACATTTGTGGAATATCGTGCTGGGAAAATTGAGCGAAAAAAACAGATTGAAATTACGCGAAGAAGACAAACTGAAATCAGACAAAAAAGACAGGCTGAAGTTGAATATGAACTTGAGCAAAGAAAACAAGCTGAATTTAGGCAAAGACCATTTGAAGTCGGACAAAGGAAGCAAGCTGAAATTAGACAAAAAAGACAGGAGCAAAAAGTAATTGAAAACTATGATAAAGCTTTGCAATTCAAATCGGAACAAAAAATTAAATCAGTCAATACTGGTGATTACCAAAAATGGTTTGATAGAGGTAATGAGTTATTAGATTCTAAAAATTTTGAAAAAGCCATTGAATACTATGACAAAGTTTTGCAATTCAAATCTGATCATTACGATGCTTGGAATAATCGGGGCTGGGCGTTACATAATTTAGGTCGTCATCAAGAGGCGATTGAAAATTATAATAAAGCCTTACAATTTAAACCTAATCATTGCTTTGCTTGGATAAATCGTGGCAATGCACTTTGTGAATTAGGTCATTATCAAGAGGCGATTGAAAATTATGATAAAGCCTTGCAATTTAAGCCTGATGATTACGGAGTTTGGTATAGTCGGGGTTTGGTATTAGAGGACTTGGGACATTATGAAACAGCAATAGAGAGTTATGACAAAGCCTTGGCTATCAAACCTGATTCTTCGGGTGCTTGGAACAATCGAGGCATTATATTAGGTAAATTAGGACGTTATCAAGAAGCAATAGAGAGTTCTGACAAAGCGTTGCGAATCGAACCTAATGATGAGCTTTATCAGAAAAATCGCAAAATGGCTTTGGAAAAGTTGAATCA
>JAYQWI020000326.1:0-12802 GCA_035871815.2 Candidatus Parabeggiatoa communis | reverse complement strand
GATTTACCTTGATTTTTTAATCTGTGACAATCATTATTATACCACTTAAATTTAAGTGCTTGATTTTAAGTCTTTTTAAAAAATCAGTCTTTCAAGTCAATCAATAAGTTGTGTTAAATCGGTATAGACTCTATTATAATTTTTAATAGCACGTTTCTATAGCGTTTCAGATAAATAATTTAAAAACAACAAGCCAACAGCTAAAGCAGCACGGTGGGCAACAAAAACACGTTGTTGCCCTACATTACTGATTATTTTTTTCTGATCAGCTCGTAAAGATTTAAATAATGTTGACCTGAATGTTGCCAAGAATAATTGTACTGCATGCCCTGAAGAACCAATTTCTTAAATTTGTCAGGATAATCATACCATAAACCAATGGCTCGCTGCAGTGCAGATTCAAGGCCCTTGTAGTCGGCTTCATAAAAAACATAGCCATTACGCGCCGTGATGGGTTTGTCAGAAAAATCTCGATCAAATAGGGTATCGGCAAGTCCGCCAACGGCCCGTACAATGGGCACTGTACCGTAGCGCAATGCAATGATTTGGGCTAACCCACACGGTTCATACATGCTGGGCATCACAATCATATCAGCCCCAGCATAGATCAAATGTGCCAATTCTTCGTCAAAACCAATTTCGAGATGACAATCTTGACTCTCATTTAACTCTTGTTTGATTTGCAAAAAATCATTGTTAATGCTTGCTTCTGGACTTGAACCCAATAAAATAAATTGTGCCCCCTTCTCTAGTGAATAAAACAAGGCATGTCGAATGAGATGCACACCTTTCTGAACATCCAGTCTGCCCACGTAGGCAATGATGGGTTTAAATTCTTTGCGTATCAATAGCCTCTCGCGTAGAGCCTCTTTGTTGGCATATTTTTTTTCCAGGGTTGCCATCGAGTAATGGCTAGGTATCAGTGGATCGATTTCAGGATTCCATTGTTCATAATCTAATCCGTTGAGAATGCCACCAAATTTATTTTTGTGTATATGTAGGGTATCGCCCAAGCCATAGCCTTGATCAGTGTGAGCGGCTTCAAGAGCGTGTTTTGGTGAAACCGTTGTCACGAAGTTTGAGTAGACAATACCGCCTTTCATAAAATTCAAGGCAGTAGGATGGGTATTATCTTTGAGGCGCTCATGATGATGAAAATATTCAGGCCGATGTAATTGAGTGGCTGATAAAATATTTGTCCCTGTGATGCCTTGAAACCTGAAATTGTGAATGGTGTAGCAGACACGCGGATGAGATAGCCCTTGGAATTTATACATTTCATAGAGCAACACGGGTATTAATCCTGTTTGCCAGTCATGGCAGTGGATAATATCAGGGTGTTTATCAGCTTTGATCAAAAATTCCAGCGCGGCTTTGCTGAAAAAAGCAAATCGCATGGCATCGTCTGGAAAGCCATAATAATGATCCCGGTTGAAAAAGTTCTCATTAGAATGAGATTCAATAAAAAAACATTTCACCCCATGCGCGAATCCAAACCAAACGGAGCAATGGATAGCACCATCGCCCCAAGGCACCCACAAATCTTGGTAGGCGATATGGAGGCCCCAGATATGATCGTAGCGCATGCAATCATATTTTGGCAAAATAACCTCTAGTAAATTACCTCGCATTTCTAACTCTTTACTGAGGCCATAAACAACATCTGCGAGGCCCCCGACTTTAGATACTGGAGCGCATTCAGATGCAATTTGTACGATATACATTTTATCTCTCCTTAAAAATCAATCATTTAGGGTGTTTCACCTATTTTTATTACTCACCAATCTCAATGTCGGGTGAGTAACGTGTTTTTGTTGCCCCACTCAGTTCTCAAAAAATCTATTTAGCAAAAATATTAAATTAAAACCCTTTTGGAATTATACGATTGTTTTTTCATCAGATAAAAATATTTTTCAATTATTTTTTAATTCATAATTATTCATTTAAAATGATAAATCATCATTTCCCTTTGGCTATAACCCTTCATTCATTATTCCCTTAAAGTGATAGGCTATCTTAGTTTGTTTGTGAGCGCCTTTTTGGCTGCAACATTGCTGCCCTTTTCTTCTGAAGTCTTGTTGGCAAGCTTAACATTCTCAGGAGAATACAATTTGATCGGGTTATGGGCTAGTGCGACACTAGGCAACGTGGCAGGTTCAGTGATCAACTGGGTGTTGGGGCGATATTTTATTCGATTAACTCGATTAACCGATCAGAGCGGATTTTGGTTTAGTCAAAGTGAAATTGACAAAGCGCGAAAGGTATTTTTGACTTATGGTGTTTGGATACTCTTGTTCGCGTGGTTGCCCGTTATTGGTGATCCTTTGACTTTTATGGCGGGCCTATTTCGAGTGCCTATTTCGCTATTTTGTGTACTGGTTTTTTTGGGAAAAGGCACTCGTTATTTTATTATCATGTTTCTAGTCACATCATCATTGGTATTGGAATAGCGACAGCGTTTTTTCAATAATTCAATAGTTTATGGCAGCCTTGATACCATTTTAATAGGGGTTTTTAATTATATGGGTCAAAATGGAGTTAATCTGAGTTAATCCAATTCATTTAAAACGAAAATCGACAATCCAAATCATAAGCCGTTGTTCTTTTCATGAGCCAGACAATTCAAAACGCCCAATTAATTCAATTCATTATTTCAATTATTTTTTCGATTCAAATTGTGCATTCATGTGACGTAAACGATTAGCCATCACTTGCATGACTTCAAGCGCAAAGTTTGGAGTATGTTGAATGAGAAAGGTAAAATGTCGTCTACTGATAGGCACCACCTTACAACTTGTCTTTGGAATGGCAGTAGCACTTCGTGGACTGGTGTCAATTAAGGCCATTTCGCCAAGGATACCCCCGGCCGAAACGGTATCAATGATCTTTCCGCCAACCAAAATATCGACTTCCCCTTCAATAATGGCGTACATGACTTTACCAGGATCGCCTTCCTTGAAAATCACTTGCCCTGTTGAGAAAGAGACAAAGTCCTCAGTATTTGAAAAAAGACTTATTGTTGTCATACCAGCCTATTTCCTATTAATGATTTTGGAATTTCACCCCGTTTTTCGCCGAAAAAGTTCAGGAGTTACAGGAGTTCATGAGTTCATAAATTAAAAGCGTTCAAAAGTACAGAAGTTCAGGAGTTATAAAATAAATCTAACATGAGGAACGGGGTACTGGGATCATTCAATGGAAAAAGAGTTTTAGGTGGTTGTCTGATGGAAAAGGCAATATTGAAACCCGCTCTTTAAAATAGCAATGCATTCCACGCAAAAGTCGCGCAAAAACTTCTGAAAGCGTGAAATTGTGTTTTCAAATATTTTAGTTCACAAGGCTTTGTGACTCCTGAACTCCTGAACCCCTGAACTCCTTTATTAGATCATTATAGATGAGTTTTGATGGAGGCTCACAACTCAAATAAAACGCATAGATAAATCCACTGCCCGTACATCTTTAGTTATGGCACCGATTGAAATAAAATCCACTCCCGTCTCAGCAATAGCCCGTATGCTTTCCAAAGTGACACCGCCTGAGGCTTCTAATTTTATTTGATTTTGTACAAGTGCTACCGCTTCACGTAATTGAGGTAAACTAAAGTTATCCAGTAATAAGCTATCTGCCCCGGCCGCTAAAGCTTCTTTAATTTGCTCTAATGTTTCAACTTCAACCTCAACCGCTAAATGTGCTGTCTGATGCCGAGCAGTCGTAATAGCCTGTGCGATAGAACCCGCAGCCAGTATATGATTTTCCTTAATTAAATAGGCATCATATAATCCCATTCTGTGATTAGTGCCACCACCACAGCACACAGCGTATTTTTGGGCACGACGTAAACCGGGCAGCGTTTTGCGCGTATCTAATACACAAGCGCGTGTGCCACTTATTGTTTTAACATAACGTTGTACGTCAGTCGCCGTGCCAGAGAGTAATTGTAGAAAATTCAATGCAGTGCGTTCGCCAGTGAGTAAGGCCCGTACTGGCCCCGTCAAATAGCACAAACGTTGATTAGGCTCAATGGTTTCACCCTCTTTGGCATACCAAGTGATCAACACTTGACTATCAAGTTGTTTAAATACTTCATCAAACCAAGCACAACCGCACAAAACAGCATATTCACGACTGATAACTTGGGCGCGTGCCTGTGTATCAGCCGCAATCAATTGAGCCGTCACATCACCACTACCAATATCTTCCGCTAAAGCACGTTCGACAGTCTCTACCAAATCATTCATTTCAGTTATCAGTTATCAGTTATCAGTTATCAGTTATCAGTTATCAGTTATCAGTTATCAGTTATCAGTTATCAGTTATCAGTTATCACATCAATTATCACATCAATTATCAGATGAAAGGCTGGTGAATGAATTTTTTGAAGTTGCCTTAATGATCTCAACAGACACAGCCAAGTTAGGCCGATTTCATTTTGTTTTCAATAAGCTTGACGTAAAATCAGGATGTCACCGCGTTGACTAAAGTCTAAATGCTGAAGAAAACTCATACCGAGTAAAATTTCATCATTTGACGTATATGGATTAATACCCGCACGCACTTGATGCAATTTAATGGGGCCTAAAGCAATACTGTCCAATTCAGTACTATAGGTTGTTATTGTCCCATTTGCCGTACTTGAAAGTCGTGGTATACCTCGTTGCAAATTGAGAGTGTCTGCAATATGCTCAGGAATTGAGACGACTGTCGCCCCCGTGTCCAGAAAAAAACCACGGGCTTACCATTAATTGTACCGCTTGCAACATAATGGCCGTTACGATTGCGTTGTAGTATCACTTCATGACTACCATCTTGATAAGCTCGCGTTGTTAGCTCTTGATTAGGATTATTTTCTTTATCCAGAAAATGATTAAAAAACAAAGTTAACAAACCAAGGGCAAGTAACCAAGCAGCATAAATCATACCTTTACCCAGGCCTTGTGAAGATTCATTCATAACACTATTATCACTCTCATTATATAACTACAAGGATTATTTATTCTTATTCGATGCGGATTAGAATATCAAAATACCCAATTTCTTATTTTTCTCTCATTGTCTGTAGATTTGCGCCGCGAAGCGTCTCGGCTTCGAGGAGACGCGAGCATCGCGTCTCTACACAATGAGTTAGAGAAAACGGATAGGTGCTAAGATATCAAAGCCAATCCCTTTGATGTGAGAATTGATAATGAACTATAATACAATAAGCTATTGATTTTTAATACCGACATTAACAAAAATGAAAAGACAACTGTCTCAATCTCTTACTTTTAACCACCCCTAGATGAAACCTTGTGAAACAATTACGCGCATTTTGGTTATCATTACTTAACAGTGCCCGCGATCTAACCCCTATTATAGTTGTGATTGCCTTTTTTCAACTTATTGTATTACAACAACCCATCCCTAACCTAGCCAATCTCTTAATCGGCATTTTTTTAGTCATATTAGGGTTGAGTTTATTTGTATACGGATTAGAAATGGGGTTATTTCCGTTAGGGGAAAATATGGCCTACGCCTTTGCCCGCAAAGGTAATGTCTGGTGGTTATTAGCTTTTGCCTTTTCTTTGGGATTTGGCACCACAGTAGCAGAACCGGCCTTGATCGCTGTTGCGGATGAAGCCGCAAAAGTAGCCGCCGTCGGCGGCGTGATCGCGGAAACTGACGAAGCGAAACAAAGCTATGCCAATGGCTTACGCCTAACCGTCGCTTTATCAGTAGGACTCGCCATTTTAATTGGCGTGATTCGTATTATTAAAGGATGGCCCATACATTATCTAATTATAAGTGGTTACTTATGTGTCGTCATCATGACGGCCTTTGCCCCTCCTTGGATTATTGGCATAGCTTATGATTCTGGTGGAGTCACAACTTCCACAATTACCGTACCCCTAGTGACTGCCCTTGGTGTTGGACTCGCCTCCAGTATCAAAGGACGAAATCCCATGATTGACGGTTTTGGCTTAATTGCTTTTGCTTCGCTAAGCCCAATGTTCTTTGTTATGGTTTACGGCATGTTATATTAATGATCACTGATCCAATTATTAGATAAGGCAATTTGATAGTTTTTCACGGATTTTGGCTGATATGATAGAACGCTGATTAAATTTATTGTCATGATTAGCTTCGCGATCCTTCGCTTTCACGCAAAAATTTTTTTGAGCCTCAACTTTTGCATGAAATACTGATTATAGTTTAATTAGTCAAATCAGTGTTCTATTTTATCAAACCAAATCATCACCCAAATTGCAGGATGCTCACAAACAGAGTACAACTAAGGAAATAAAAGAATTATGATGAAAATAAAACCTCCCCTATTAACGATTCACAAGCAGATAGTACGGGTACTATTCTGCTTTCTTTGGATATCGGCCCTCCCAGCCGCAGACTTAGTGTTTACCCCAGCTGCGCCTAGCGTGGAAGCAGGTAAACAAATCGCGATAGCCGTTTCCGGTGCAAGAGGGCAAATCACTTGGAACCCCTCAAAAGGACAAGTTCAAGGTATCGGTACTCAAGTCACTTATACCGCCCCTGATCAGCCTGGCTTAGATGTCGTAACCGTGTTTGATAACGACGGCAATGTTGGCACACTCAAGATCACCATCACGGCCACCCAAACGATCACCTCATTGGAAAATGCCAACTGGGAAGTCTTTACCAACCGAAGTTATATTCAAGCTATCATGGTGTCAGAAGCCGGACAAACCCTCTTAGTTGGCACAACCGGCGGACTTGAACAACGCGATGCTCAAACCGGAGAACTCAAGAAAGTTTTAACGAATTTGGACGGCTTACCCAATAACTCTGTTCGCGCATTCATCATTGACAAGAACGACGGCCTTTGGATAGCCACCGCCGGCGGTTTAGCCCATATCAATGCTAACGCCACTTTGAAAGTCTTTAATCAAGACAACACCGTTTTGCCCAGCAATAATGTCAGCGCCCTTCTCGGAGACGGCCAAGGCGGCATCTGGGTAGGCACCGAAAACGGATTAGCCCACCGTCATGAAGACGGCCGCTGGGAAGTTTTTAATCAAGACAATTCACAACTGCCAAACAATGGCATCAACGCCCTGATCACAGACGGCCAAGGTGGCATCTGGATAGGCACAGGCGACTTCCTTGGTGGCGGTTTAGCTCACCTTAGCGCCTCCCATACTTGGACCGTTTTTGATCGAGACAATTCAAAATTACCCGATAATGGCATCATTTCCCTTCTTCAAGACGGTGCCGGTGGCATCTGGATAGGCACCTGGTATGGCGGCCTCGCCCATAAGAAAGCCGACGGTGATTGGGATATCTTCAATAACAGCAACTCAGCCCTACCCGATAACTGGATTGTCTCCCTTTTCCTAGATGGCAATGGCGGGATTTGGGTAGGCACCTCAGAAGGCGGCCTCGCCCACCTCAATGCAGACGGCACTTGGGAAACCTTTAATAAAGACAATTCCCCCATCCCCGCCAATCGAATCAATGCCATTATCGCTGATAGCCAAGGCGGCCTCTGGGTAGGCACAGGCAGCTTTCCCAGCGGAGGCGGGCTACTCCACTTTGAAGCAAATGGCGGATTGAATCTCTTTAACCAAGAAGCATCAGGCCTGCCACACAATGAAGTCACAGCCGTGATCAAAGACGGCCATGGTGGCGTTTGGGTAGGCACCTCTGAAAACGGCCTCGCCCACTTTCAAACCGACGGTGCCTGGCAAATTTTTAACACCAACAACTCCCAACTCCCCGCCAATCGGATCAACGCCCTACTGGCAGACAACAACGGCGGCTTATGGATAGCCACTTCTGATGGCGGCTTAGTTCACTATCAAGCTAACGACACCTGGGAAATCTTTACCCCCGACAATTCAGGGCTACCCGATACTTACGTCAATGCCATTATCGACGACGGCCTCGGCGGCTTATGGGTTGGCACAGATAGCGGCCTCGTACAACGTCGTGCCGACGGCAGCTGGGCATTATTCAACCCAGACAACTTCGACATGCTCTACAACAGCGTTTACGCCATCGCCACCGACGGCTACGGCGGCATCTGGATAGCATGGGAAGGCATCACCCACCTCAACGCCGACGGCTCCTGGAAATCATTCAACAAAGACAACTCAACTCTACCAGACAATGATGTCATTTCCCTACTCAGAGATGATCGGGGCGGCTTATGGATAGGCACCTACGAAGGCGGTTTAGTCCATAAAGATGCCAGCGACAATTGGGAAATCTTCAACCAAGACAATTCCAAACTCCCCGCCAATCGGATCAACACCCTAACCAAAGACAACAGTGGCGGCCTCTGGGTAGGTACCGAAAACGGCCTAGCCCACTTTCATGCCAACGGCACTTGGGATATCTTCAAAACCGACAATTCCGGCTTACCCAGCAACTGGATCAACAGCCTTCATGGTGACAACTACGGCGGCGTTTGGATCGGAGCCGGTTTAAGCGGCCTCGCCCACCTCACCTTTGGACAAAAATCAACCCTCTGTACCCAAGTCAACGCCAACGACTGTGAAGCCCTCATCACAGGCAAACGCGCCGCCATTCTTGTTCACCCTCGTGGCCAAGGACAAGGTTACAACCAAGCTGTTTCCATAGAATTTATGGCCAGCCACGCTTACCGTACCCTACAAAGTCGCGGCTATGAAAATGACGAAATCTACTTCCTCTCATACAAACCAGACGTAGACACCAATGGAGACGGATTCGTAGATCGCAACGTCGTTGACGGCCCCATCACCGCCTTTGATCTCTCCGAAGGCAAAACGCCCCGCGATTTAACTCAGGGTGATGTACAACAAGCCTTTGATTGGGCAAAAGAAAAAGGCAAACTAGAACAACCCCTAATCGTCATTTTTGTAGACCATGCCCTCACCGGCAAACTACGCCTCGATCCCTTTAGCGAAGTGCTCACTGCCCAAGACTTAGGCCGCCTACTTGATGACTACCAAAACGTCACCCAAAACCCAGCCATCGTCATTCTCGAAGCCTGCCACACCGGCAGCTTAATCGGACGAGGCCTGGCCGGCCCCAACCGCGTCGTGATCACCAGCACAGGCGAAAACCAAGCTTACTACGACAACCTGGGTTCATTCTCCTTCAGCAAATTCTACTTCGACAACCTACGTCGCGGCGAAAACTTCTTTGATGCCTTCCAAACCGTCAAAGACAAACTCTCCCGCTACGGCCACCCCTTTAACAAACAAATACCCCAACTTGATGACGACGGCGACGGCCAAGCCAACGGCAGTCGCGACGGCCGACTAGCCAGAAAAGCCTGTCTCAATGGCTGCTTTGGTGCCTTATCTGGAGAAATCACCTTAGAAGCTGAAACCACATCCAGTAACGTCACCCCCGGCCAAACCTTCCCCCTCAGTGTCCGCGCCGGCATTACCGAAGGGCGGATCAAGCGCGTATGGGCACTCGTGCTAACCCCCGAAGCCTCCAAACAACGTAATGAAGAAGGCTTCTCCTTAATACCGACTCCAATCGTCAACCTTCAACCCAGCAGTGATATCAGCCGTTGGCAAGGTTCATTCAATGGATTCCAGTACAAAGGGCAATACGTCGTCACCTTCATGGCCGAAGACAACGAAGGGTTTATCACCTCATCTTCGCCAATCGTCCTCACCCTACCCAACGGCCCCGAAGTCCCAGAGACACTAGGCATCCCCCCGATAGCCAACCAAACGGCCTATCACAATAACGACACCCTACGTGTCAGCTTACCCGCGTTACCAGAAGGGCAAGTGCAATATGTCGCCGTAGGCATACCCGACGGCACCATTTTCGTACTCGCCAAACAAAATGGCTTTGAACCCTTCAAAGGCGACAACCTCCCAGCCTGGCAAGGTGGAGAAATCGCAATAGAAGTCCCCATCAACGCCGAACTGCCCAGAGGGCAATACACACTCTACCTATTGCGCGTACCCCAAGGCATTGAACCGCTCAACAACAGAGAACTCTGGAAACTAGGCAACCTTCAATTCACGGTTGAATAATCGTTAGGAAGTTCCAAAAAAATAAATCCCAAAAGGCTAATTCAAGCCAGTTTGTTTAATTTATCTCATTCTCTGCGGCTCTGCGGCTCTGCGTGAGCCGACAGTTTGTGACATAAGATTTGTGTGCATAGAGTAGCCCTGCGGGATAATTTATTTTTTTGATCTTCCTTAGTTTACGTTCCAACTTTAGTTTGTCTATAGATGTTCAGAAAATCATTTTAGGGCGAACCTTTGTTATCGCCCTTTTGTCGTATACTTAGCATTGTCATAAATTGCGCTTTTTTTAAAGCCTACTAAAGCCAACAGCTAAAGTAGTTGTCTAAAAGCTCAAATCAGGTGGTGGTGACTACCAAAAAGCATTTTATTTTGAGACTCAATCCTTGTCGTTTACTTTCCTCAGGGCCTGAATAAATTGTTCATTCTCATCCGCGGTTCCAATTGATATCCGTAAATGCTGTGGCATACCATAACCGCCGCCAATCGGGCGCGTAATCACGCCTTCATGTAGCAAGCGTTCATAAATTTTTGCCCCTTCCCCAACCTCCACTGCTATAAAATTCCCTAACGAAGGAATAAAATCCAATTGCATCTCTTTAAAAGCTTCAGTCAATTGCTGCATACCAGCACGATTTAAAGCAACGCTTTTTGAAAGATAATCACTCTCTTCTAAAGCTTTGGTAGCCGCAATAAGCGCAAGACTGTTCACATTAAAAGGTTGTCCTACCCGATTGAGTAAATTGGCCACATCGGGATGAGAAATCGAATAACCGACTCGTAACCCAGCCAATCCGTAAGCTTTGGAAAAGGTGCGCGTCACTATCAGGTTCGGCAAATTGGATATCCATTCTAGGCTATTGGGATAATCTGGATTATCACAGCTATATTCAAAATAAGCTTCATCCACGACAACAAGCAGATGTTCTGGAACGGCTTCTAAAAAAGCCTTTAAGCGGGTTTTATCAATCCAAGTGCCAGTCGGATTATTAGGATTCGCTATAAATATCAAGCGAGTATCCTCACGTATTGCAGCCTGCATAGCCGTTAAGTCATGCCCCCAATTTTGAGCAGGCGTGACAATCGCTTTCGCACCAATAGCTTGCGTGACGAGGGGATAGACAACAAAAGCGTGTTCCGAAAACAGGATGCTATGAGCAGAAGTGACAAAGGCGCGTGCAATCAATTCTAAAACATCATTAGAGCCATTGCCTAAAGTGATCATGTCCATATCGACACCATGCTTTTGAGCCAAAGCTTTTTTGAGTCCGAAACCATTAGCATCAGGATAACGGCTTAAATCTTTTAAACTGGCTTGTATCGTTTCAAGTACCCTCGGACTTGGGCCCAGAGGATTTTCATTGGAAGCCAGTTTAATGGCCGTTTTGATGCCATATTCACGTTCTAATTCTTCGATGGGTTTTCCAGGTTGATAAGGGTGTAAACCTTGTACCCCAGGTGTCGCCAGTTCAAAAAAATCACAAGTCATATCAGTTATCAGTTATCAGTTATCAGTTATCAGTTATCAGTTACAGAATAAATGCCTTCGTTATTGCAAGGCAATAGCTCATTTTGTTAGTCTGCTTTAGCAGACTTTAGCTTTTAGCCTTGAGATTTATCTCAAGGTTCAAGGCTCTATTATATAAACACCGTCGGCGATAATCGGATAATGCTTTTCTTCATAAGCGTGTATTACCATGCCCAGCCTATCCAAAAGTCCATAAAGTGGGTGTCGCTCGTTCCTACTTCATCAATTAGATTGTTGAGCCGTTCTTCAATGGCGATATCATATTCTTCTGTCAATAGAAAGCGCGTTTTTGCTATCTGGGTACAATTCCCAAAACGGGTTTAACGCTCTTTTTGAGATAACGTGCATAATTCATTAAGATTTTTTGGTTTAATAAAATATGTGAGTGATATGATAGAACGCTGATATGTCACGCAAAGCCGCTAAGAACGCTAAGTAATTGATTCTTAAAACTTTGCGTCTTTGCGACTTGGCGTGAGGTAAAATGGGTCAACTTAATATTTAATCCTGTCAGTCCCTCAGTCAGTTAAATCCTATTCAAAAACTAGGCACTGACTTGAACATTCGCCATTTTACGCAGTTCTTCAAAACACTGAGGCACATTCAAAGCCAGTTTCATCAGTTTATCCATTGCCTGATTTTGGGTGGCCTCTCCACTTTCATATTTTGAAAACGCATTGACACGTTCACCAAATATTTGCGCCGCTTGGTTTTGAGTAATCTTTAACTGTTCTCTTAATTCGCTAATCTCAGCACGGGTGAGAAGCCCATCTATTTTTCTATGTTCATCACGGATGCGGGCTTCATTGCGTGTACTTTGCTCTGGCGTGTTAACTTCTGAATGACATTTTGGACATTCGGCATATTCAATGTCTTCTAATGAAAAATAATGTCCTTTGTAGCAGTAGTGTTCGATGATTTTTTTGGGAATTAAATCAGCCGATTCACACATAGGGCATATTGTTCTTTCTGGATTGATATTAGGCAACTTCATGGTTTGTTTCTAATGAATAGAATTGTATTCGCTCACCAGTAGTGATGTAATGTGAGTGATATGATAGAACGCTGATTCGGCTTATTGTCATGATGGGCGCATTCCAAAAAAAAAGTCATTATCAATCTTAATCGGGCCGAAGCAAAATAAATTTTGCACTCCAATCAAGCCGAAGCAAAATAAATTTTGCACTCCAATCGGGCCCCCGCAAAATAAATTTTGCACTCCAAGAAGACCGCAAAATAAATTTTGCACTCCAAAAAGGCCGCAAAATAACAGCAACGAAAA
>JAYQWI020000325.1:0-6044 GCA_035871815.2 Candidatus Parabeggiatoa communis | reverse complement strand
AGCATCGCGTCTCTACAATGGGATCGTAGAAATGCTTAGTTTTTTAGTTGAAGTCGATATTGGTGTTATTATAAAATATACTTCAATATTAATAAGTTATATTTTTTGTCCTGTACATAGATTTATGTGATATCTTCCCCTTGAACTTACTAATGATAGACTCGCGCATTTATACCATATTGTAAAATTCAGGTCTATCTTTTTTTAATAGATCAGGTCGTTCTCGCTCGGCAAGGGTTAGTTTATTGAAAAAGTTTATTGAAAATTATGAATTAGAGAGATTAGGCAAGGGGATTCCAGTCTTAAAAAAAGGGTCTTTATGGTGAAATAATATTTGTAACAAAAAATGCTGCCCTCATTCCTTCAAGGTTTTGGAAACCTTGAAGGTTGGGTATCATGCAAAAACTTGTTTTTCCAAAACCTTGAAGGTTTGGCCTATCATGATTCGGTATTTAACAATCCTTTGTAGTCTTCTACACTGCCGTTATTGAGACAACATTCGATGATTTCTCGTCCCTGAGGAGATAAACTGGGCTGGAGAAATTGCGAAAGCTGTTCTTGAAAATAGGCCACTAATATCTTTGCGCCTTGATCATAACCTTCGTCACCCACTTCTGGTTGCGTATTCACTTCTAAGAACCAGTGTAATACCCTGATGCCTTCAATACGCATCGATTTGAGTGCATAACCGAGTAAAGCACATCGTGCGGGAATGATTTGTTCTTCTTTAAAGCGAGCGTTGCCTCTGCGGGCTAGATAATCACGCACGAGCCATTGCGGCATAAAACCCGTTTGCCATGCCCCTACGTGTTGGTTGGGAATCAGTATGTACCGTGTGCGTGGTGTTTCTTCAATTTGGCGTAGTAGCAGATTCGCTTGTTCAACTTTTTTACCCGTTGAAAATGGCCAATAACTGCCGACGCCTTCACTACTCATCTTCTCGGTGTCAACAATACTCGGATTGCTAAAGCCACGCGGTGCGACTAAACGCCACAGCCAAGCTAAGGCAGGTGGCAGAATATGAAGCATGCCGATAATACCATAAGTCGGATTTTCTCGGGTACAGGGTGGGGTGCGAATACCGATACTCCGAATATCTATACTAATGGGTTCCCGCGCAACAATATCAGGAATGATTGAACGTGGAATGATCACGCGTGGATTGGGGCAGGTGAGTCCCGGGCTGTCTTCAATATGTTCCCAAATTAATGCCCGACTGTTGGGAACCGCATCAATATTCAGGAATAACAACGGTTTTGGTGGAACGGCGGTTAGTTTTTCAAGTGCTGGATCCGCACCATATTCGTTGATATGATCGACACGGACAAACCAAGCATCTTCAGCATCCATGAGCCAAAGTTTGTCGTTGCCTTGTTGGATATCGGGATGGCACAGGGCCATATCGTCACAAATGGGATGCAAATCGCAAGTGCGTTGAATTTCCAGATAACTTTTTTCACCGGTGACGAGATTCCGCCCTTTTAACATGCGGCCATCGGGTAAACGATGGGGTTGTTCGAGCATTTCACTTTTACCACTGCCACTTGCACCTTCATGCATAAAAGTGACAACATTATCATACGGCGTAATCACTTGAACCGCAGAACAATGAGCGGTCACCCAACCTTCTTCTTCGCCTTGGCGTATCAACGCACCATAAACGCCTTTTTTGGCACTGGGGCCCGGATAGAGATTGTAGGAAAATATTTCGTGAAGCTGATCTGAGCGATTATGGACTACAATTTGTTTGCCAGCGAAATGTGTTTGTCGAAAAGGCGGAGCGACATAAATAATCACTTTGGGAGAAAAAGAGTCGTCTATCTCTTCAGCAGAAACAATACCTTGGAGAAGAGCGAGTCCTAAGGCAAAAAAAGCGGCATTGACAGGCACAATTGCTAGGGCATCTTCGCCCATATCACCCGCACCGGTTTTAAACGCGAAGGCGGCCAAATTTTGGCTCGCGAGCCAGGCTAATGTGTCTTGTCTCACTTGGGCGAAGTCTTCATTGAAGCGGTCATGAAACCTAGGTTTATCTGATGGCTTGTTATCCCCAATCAGCATACAGTCAGGATCACGTCGCCGCATGTTAGGCTCCAGATAGTTGACGACAATGCCATTGCGTACGCGTGCGACAGTGGCTTCCGTCACACAAGTACCGTCTGGTAAGGGGTACTCGACTTTGAAGAAGTCTTGTTTGGCATCGCCACAAGCTAAATCGAATAGCTGTTCAGTGTTATCTGCGATGACTAAGTTGGGGCAATTTTCAAGGACGGTGACGACTTCTGGGTATTGAGTTAGGGTTTTTAACAAGTTATTTTTCATGATAATCAAATTAAGAAGAACTATTGTGCCGTTTGAAGTGCAAAATTTATTTTGCCGTTTTTTTGGAGTGCTTTAGGAATATCAAAAAAATAAATTATCCCGCAGGGATACTCTATGCATACAAATAATTTGTCACAAACTGTCGGCTCACGCAGAGCCGCATAGCCGCAGAGAATGAGAGAAATTAAACAAACCGGCTTGAATTGCCTTTTGGGATTTATTTTTTTGGAACTTCCTTACTCAATCGGAAAACGATATAATTTTATTAACAATTTATTTTGGAAACTTTGAAAACTTAAACCTTCCAAAAACAGGGCACGATTTATCGTTGCACTACAACGCAAAAAAGGTTATTAATGAAAAAAATCAATAATTTATGACGGTGCGAAGTATATATAAGGTTTCCCGATTGAGTCAAGTACAGTTATACTCTGAAAATTGAAGCGCAAAATAAATTTTGCACTCCCACTGGCAAAATAAATTTGTAATGAAAAGCGCAAAAATTATTTTGTGACGCTTCCACCCTTAATCATCAATTGCATCTATCCTGAAAGAGGCTGGACAGTTTCCTTGGTTATTGATGGATTTCTTTTGCTGAAGCTGTTTTTGAATCAGAGAACTTAAGGAATCGCTTTCAGCGATTTTGCTCGGCAAAAGAAGCTGAACTTCAGTCAAATTACCCTTTCTCCTGTTGCAAGACAGTTTAACCAATTGCTTGGTGTTAGCACCAAAGCTTCGATCAATTTGAGAGAGAAAGGTTTTTTTCCGCACCCTTTTCCCCAAATTCGTCGTCATAAAGGCGGCCAATCCTGCCTCATTAAATTCCTTCGTCAAACGAGTCGCTACCGTGAAATAGGTGTCGGCTTGCCATCCCGAACAGGTGCCATGTTTCCACCATTGATGACGTTGTAAACAGGTACCACTCACGACGCTAGGCATCACAACGCCAAGTTGATGACGTACTGTTTTTGAAAGGGGTACGGGGGGATATCCACACCTACTTTTTGGCCGCCCAGTCACTTGGGAATCGCAAAATTGATAATGGGGTTTACAATTTGGCCAATTTGGCCATAAACCATGCAGGGTAAAATGGGTTGCCTGATAGGCCTTTGTATCGGTGATCTGGCATTCACGCTGACGGCGATGAGTTTCGCAGAAAGCGGGCTGCCAACTCATGGCTAAAACATGATTGCTTTGATTGCCAGGCGTATGACAGGGTTGCTGTTGGTCTACATTTTTGGATGCGCCTTGTAGAGCATTAGGTTGTGACAATTTTAGGGTTCCACAATGTTTATGAACCCACCGTTGATCTGGACGAATACCTTCGATGCGGATGCGAAACCATTCAGGATGATTAAGACGATTGGCTTCAATCACGGAATAGATTTGGCCCGTTTTTAATAACTGATTGTCTGGATTGGTTTTTTTATTTTTTGAAATATACGCTTGGCATGGTTGTTCTGCGGTAAGGGTACCGCTGATTTTAACACTGGCCATTATGGTATTTGGTAAGCCTACGGCCAGACAAAGCAAAAACGGAATCCATTGAAATGGCTTCATAAATGGGTCTCCCTGTTTTAATGTTGGGTTGATAGATTAGATAAAACGCTGATTATGGCCTGATTATTATGATCAACACTGATTAAAATATTTAAAGATAAAAAAAAATCAGCGCCAATCATGACAATCAGTATCATCAGCATTCTATTTTAAATTCTCATCAAGAATAATTATCTATTTTGACGTATTTCTTGCAATTTTTGCAAATTGCCTTTGACATAGACATTGCTTGGATCAATTGCGAGTACTTGCTGATAGAGGGCTATCGCTTCATCAAATAGGCCCTTTGTCGCTAAAACGCTGGCGAGATTGATGTGTGCCTTTAAATTGGCGGGATAAATCTGTATCGCTTGACGATAAGAGGCCTCTGATTGACTAAACTGTGCATATCCTTTTGAATAATCGCCTTGTTTGTCGCTTAAACGGGCGAGCTCAAAAAAGATATTACCTTTGTTAACTAAGAATTTGGCGTGATCAAAGGGGCGCAAGTTATGCTTCAAAGCGAGGGAGCTATTGATCCATTCTAAGGCTTTGTCATATTGCTTGAGCATTTTATAAGCGACGGCCATATTCAAGGCGGTTTCAGTCGTGACGGATAACGATTGAGAGCCATCTGCATTGGTTTTTTTGACAATGGCATGATTTAAAGCTTTGATGCCTTCAGCAGGTTGACCGTTTTGAATAAAATGCTTGCCGAGAATAATCCAACCTCTTGATTTTTCTGGAGATTGTGCAACATTGTGTTGCCATAATGTGATGGGATCACGCCACATTTGATTGCGTAGCCATGTCGCGCTACCTAGTACTAATACCAACACGACGGTAATTGATAAGACAGCAAGGCTGGAGCGCGTTAATTTATTTAACCAGCGGGGGAGTTGTGCCACAAGTAACCAAGCGCAGAGTATGGCGAGCCCTAAATTAGGTAAATAGGTGCGGTGTTCAAATATCACGTCTCGAATAGGAATCAGGCTGGATTCGACAGCGTGGGCAAGGTAGTAAAATAAAATACCATAAGCCATCAGCGGCCAACGACGTAAGCTCAATACCGCTAACCCCAATAATAGCAAATGCCCGATTAATGCCCATATCGGTTCACTGTGTAAAATTCTTGCGATGATATGATAATTGTCATGGGCATACAAAAAACTCGTTGTGATAAAGCGGTTATTATCGTAATCAATATGCGAACTGGCTGGCGATAAAAACAGGCCGATATATTCCCACAGTACATTCATTTGGGTGGCAAGATATGCGGTACGCGAAATCTCCGTTGTTTCGCGTGTGAATGCATCTAATTTTTCTAAAACGGGCAGTTGTTCAAACAACTGTGTTTGAAAAACGGGGTTTTGTTCTAACACCAATACCAAACTGCCGATCAAAATGCCAAAACCCAATATGGCAACGGTGCCTTTGATGCGTATTGTTTCGCGATGAAAAAAAATCAACTCCAATAATAATATCGCAATGAATAACGTAATGGTGTTTTGTTTAGTCAAAAAAGCGAGTAAGGCTAATGAGATAGTCGCGATTATCCCGCCAATACGGAATAGGCTCTTTTTTGTTAAACGCGCCTGAATAAAACAAGCCATTGCGGCGATATAAAATAAGGCCGCTAAGGAGGCGAGTCTTTGCACAATATAAGTGACACCTTGAATCTGCAAGGGATGCAGTACAAATATTAAGGCGACAACAAATGGCAACCAGCGTTTAGTATTCTCTGATAACAGGGGATTGAGTGTCGGTGTGCGAACTAAACCGCGTAAGAATCCCAAAACGGCGAAGCCTGTCAAAAAGTGAATGAGGATATTCACAAGATGGTAGCCGGCAACTTGGAATTGATGAACTTGATAATTGAGCGCAAAGCTTAAATAGCCCACTGTTCGCAATTGATACGATGCCCACAATTGCCAGAAATCCGCCCAAGTACCTTGCCAATTGTAAATCAAGGGATTTTCTTGAATAGAAGAAAAATCGTCTAAATAAAATGGCACATCTAAAGTGTGCCCATAAACCAATGCGACAACGATAGCCAATAATAAGGTTTGTATATACCAAGCACTCAGTCGCATTGAGAAATCATCGCTTTTCATCTCAGTTATTAATTATCAATTATCAATGAACAGTTATCAGTTTGTGTTAATTTGTTTCATTATGAAAAT
>JAYQWI020000324.1:0-3910 GCA_035871815.2 Candidatus Parabeggiatoa communis | reverse complement strand
CAAGTACACACGGGCATTATTGGCACTGACTCCTTTACTCATATTTTGGGCCAGCGACAAGAATTTGGTCAACGTGATAATATCGTCTACCAGCTTCACGGGTACGAAAGATGCTGCCTGTGTTTCGGGCTGCCTTCTCGCTGTTTCCAGTACCGAAATGTGATTTTGAATGCGCGTCTCTGCCGTTTTTAAATCATTGGCTTCCAGATCATAAAGGGCATAAGAAGCGATTTCGCTAGTCCATAATCCCAAGGCATGTTGGGCTACCCATTGTGGGGCTATCTGGCCTTTTTTTGATAAGGCAAATTGCGGCTTTTGGTTTTGATGGGCAAAGGTATCAAAGTATTGCACAGTCGCTTTGCCAAAATCCGATGAGTGATGTTGTTCCGGCACGGCTAATTCAAAAACAACCCAGTAAGTTTCGCCCACCGCTAAATTGGGCACAAAGACACGAATGCCTTTATCTTCCTTAATCAAGTCAGGTTGTGGCTTAACGCCATAGTCTTCTACCATAAAAATGGAAATCCGCTTTATACCCCCCCCTGACTTTGTAAATTAGCATGGGTAGGTGAATGCTTGGCTTATCTACGGCCAATAACCGACTCTTTGTACAAAACCATTTCTCACTCTACCAAAGTCGTTAAGTCCATAATAAATATAATCACGGACTCCTTTACTACTTCGTTGTGGATAATCTGTGCGACTTCCCCTCTTCCCAAGATTTCGAGCGAGGGAACCGAGTTTTTTAAGTGTGACAACATCACCCTTAATTAAGGGGAAATTATTTTTTGCTGTTTCAAGCACCGATATATGCGCTTGAAGACGTTTTTCTGCTGTATCGAGATCATTTTCGTAAAGATCATCTAGCGCGTAAAAAGCAACTTCGCTTGTCCATAACCCCAAAGCATGTTGTGTCACCCATTTTGGAGCAATATTGCCTTTGAGCGACAAATTAAACCGATACTTTTCGTTTTCACGCGCAAAAGTATCCAAATATTGAACGGTGGCTTTTCCAACAGTCGAGTGTCTCTGTTTGTTAGGCACTGCTAACTCAAACACGACCCAATAGGTTTCACCAACCGCTAAATTTGGGACAAAGATGCGAATGCCTTTTTCGTCGGTAATAATGTCAGGCTGTTGCTCAACACCATAGTCTTGTTTTATTTCTTCCTTGGTTGTTTCAACTTCTCTTAGCACCGCAGCCCTGCGAATCGGATCAGTAATGAGATCGTGCCCGTACAAATGTAGAATATCAATCTCAGGATCAATCTCTATTTGCATTTGTACATTGATGGCGGCGAGATGTTTTCTTCTATCAATTTCCCGTTTTAAGGTGATGTGAACATCTTCAGGCTCCATGACAAAAATATTTTGTCCCCCTGTTATTCCTGCAAGTCTATCAAGTTCCGTTTTGCTAGCATCGTTGCCAAATGCAAAAGTTGATAAACTGATATTGTCGCGTGTTTTCTCTGCGATATTTTGCCGAATTTTAATCCAGTTAGTTTCTCCCGAAGTTGGATTACCATCCGAAAATAAAAAGACTTGATTGACTTTGTGACGACTACCATGACGACTGATCTCGTCTATACCAAAAGATAAGCCTAGATTAATATCCGTCCCGCCGTCTGCGCTAAGATCGTTGATGACTCTACCAAATTGATAACGATCAAGCCTTTTTACGCGAGTCGCTTCTAACACCGTTTTTGCTTGATCATTAAACGCTATAACACCCAGCACATCATCCGCCCGCAATTTCGTAAATAATTCTCTGATTGAGGTTTTGACTGTCTCCAGTTTTTCGCCGCGCATTGAACCGCTAGTATCAACCACAAAAACGTAATTCACTGGCGGTGCTTTGCTTTCAGGATGTCCTAATGCCGCAACCTCTGATGTTTTCAACGCAATTTCTAAATAATGCGTTGCCCTATTATCACGCTTTTTATTTGCAGGAATTGTCGCAATGCCATGACTAACAGCTAAGGCATTGTTGCGTCTTGGTGAGGGTATGCCATCGGTATTCATGGCTATAAAGTCATCAAAACGAATTTTTATATGCTCAATCATAACGCCTTGAGCAATTAATTCTTCAATGCCAGTGGTCATTTTTGTACCAAAAGCATTATTCCTGCGTATAAATAAACCATTATGCGGAAGTAACTTCATCTTATGGCTAAGAGGAATCACTAGCCTTGAATTTCCTGTGCCAAAACTATTAACAATTATTGTAACATTTCTATTTGCAACAAGTGGACATGCTACGATTCCTAAAAGAACAAATATCCCTATAGCTCCTAAACAGAGTAAATTAACGAATTGTTTTTTCATAAAATACCCTTCAAAAGTTGAATGACAAAATATAATAGACAAAAAAAATTTGAGTAGTGCTAAACAGGTCAAGATATAAACCTGACAAGTTTTTGAAACCTGTCCTGTTTTTTTCAGAAAAATCACTTTTTTAGCCCTACCAGGTTTTGAAGCAATTGTTTTTACTTTTGCTTAAACTTAGCCAACAATTCATCACGATTAGCTTGGAATAATAAAGGTGATATTTTGTCAGGCGGTAAGTGGAGCAATGGTTCAATGACTTGCGTGAGTGCCTCATCAAGAACACCGAAGCGGGATTTCAGCAAGTTTTCAACTAACATGCGTTGTCCTTTTTGTAATGTTTCTTTTTCCCATGTCAGATATGCCTGTGATAAGTTCATGAATAAGGCCTTCTTGTCTTCAGTTCAATTATATTTTCCTTTTAAATCAATATGATACCTAAAAAAAAGTTTTAGCACGTCTTCGCGTAAGGGCTAAGTTTCAGGTAATAAAGCCAAAAATTGATCTTGTGGTTGTTGGAACGTCATTTTGTTTGATCTCCAATAACATTTGTTGCTCCACGAACAATGGTGGCATTCATTTCTTCAATGGAAACGGTTTTGTTGGGTTCACGTTTTAGAATCCCTTTTAAGTCGCGGACATCCACTGTCGTAGGCCGTTGTATGACATGATCTTTTTCAATCATAAAATTCTCTAGCTTATCGAAGGTTTGAATGTCTAAAAATAACCCTTTAATTTTGAGTGCTAATAAACTCGCAAATTGTTTAGGCGCATTCTTAGGCAATTAGTGGGACTCAAAAAGTGAACGTGGCAGCCCAGATTGCCTAATGATAGATCGTAAAGTACCACTGCGTAATTCAGCATGATCCGGCACGGGCACAGTGATGGTTGAGCCCGATACATTTTTTTGCATCACAATATGGCTTCCCCGGCAGCGCACTTCAATAAAACCATGATTTGCAAGTATCCCACACACCGCTTTACCTGATAAAACTCGTAATTTACCCAACGGCAACCTCCAAGCGCGTTATAAATACCTCGTTATGCAGACGCTGTTGAATTTCAGAAGGTGAGGCACACTCGAAAAAAAGTTCACACGCTTCCATCAAATTCAAACGGGCTTCTTCAACACTTTGTCCTTGGCTGGCAATATCTAATTCTGGACAAAGTGCTACGTAACCCTCGCCCTCACGTTCAATAATAGCAGTTAGTTGTTGAATTTGTTTCATAGTGTTAATTATCTTGATGCTCCAATTGGAGTGCAAAATTTATTTTGCGAAGGCATTGGAGTGCAAAATTTATTTTGCGAAGGCCTTTTTCGTTCCAAATTTATTTTGCGTAGGCATTGGAGTGCAAAATTTATTTTGCGAAGGCCTGTGATAGCAAACTAAAGTTTGCACTCCAAGAAAAAAAATAAATTTTGCACTCCAAGAAGCAAACTAAAGTTTGCACTCCAAACGGCAAACTAAAGACTTTATATTATTTGTGGGCAATAGCTGATGGGCATTGATCTAATTCAGTTTCTGTGACAATAAAAGAGGACAACAATTCTTTCTCTTTTAAACAATCTACCCATTCATCTAAA
>JAYQWI020000323.1:0-2086 GCA_035871815.2 Candidatus Parabeggiatoa communis | reverse complement strand
CCATATTGTCGTAATTGTATTTTTTTCGGATAGGGATTTTCTTGAGTGATCCAACCCGTGTCTACGCTATTCATAAAAATGCCTGCCTTGACATAATCTTGAGCAGCAGTACGAGTCATCATGTTTAATGCCGCTTTTGCCATATTCGTGTGAGGATGTTTTGGCATTTTGTTAGCGTAGTTAAATTTGCCTTCCATGGCAGAAACATTAACGATAAAGCGTTTTGAATGTTTTGATTTGAGCAGTAATGGTTTTAAGCGGCTATTGAATAAAAAGGGTGCAATGGTATTGACTAAATGAACCTCTAACAGTTCAACAGTCTCTACCTGATCTAAGGTGGATACCCAACTATTCTCTGGACGTAAATCGACTTGTTGTCCATGAATATCGTATTTGCCCGTTGGAAAATAGGGCGTTTTGGGTAAACTGAGCGGCTGTGGTAGAGCGTCTTGTTGAATGGATTGCGTTTGTAATAAGGGTAAATGAGAATCAGCTAATAATAGATTGATGTTTTTTGGTAAAGCCGTCGCAGGAGTTTTTTCTGTTGCTATTAAATGTTCATAAAATTCTGCGGGCCTTTTGACTGTTTGAGCGGCATTATTAATAATGATATCAAGATAAGGTTCAGAATCCAGTAAATGATGAATAAAATGCTCAACTTGCGGTAAATTTCTTAAATCCAATCCATATATTTTTAAATGATTTTTCCAAGTTTCAAAATCTGGTTCAAGTGCATAACGATGAGCCGCATCGCGTGGAAATCGTGTTGTCATGATTACTCGCGCCCCATCACGCAATAATTTTAAAACCATTTCATAACCAATTTTAATTCTGCCACCCGTCACAAAAGCGATTCTTCCTTTCAGATCAGTACGCTGTTGCCGTTTAGCATAATTATATTCGGCACAAGTTGGACAAAGTTGATGATAAAAAAAGTGAATTTTTTGAGATTTTTGTTTACAGATATAACACTTGATCGATTTATGAGATTGTCGATAGGGGGCATGAGATTGAGTCATCAATTGAGCAGGCCGTTCCATTGTCAAATCATCCAAAGGTTCAGATTGGCAACGTATCGAGGATTCAAATAATGCTCTATCAGTCTCACGACGATTTTGTTCAGTCGATTTACGACGTTGTTTCCGCGCCGATTTATATAATTTGGTAACCAATCCTGTTAAGGTTTCCATATCGGAGACGGCATCAGGATTATCACAAGCCAATTGCAACACTTTGATACAAGTGGCCCATTCGTCATCAGTTATTTTATCTAACATATTGATATTAATCTATTTTTTATAAAAAAAGTGTTCAGATAACGGCATTGTAAAAGGGGAATTGGGGAATGTCGGATTGAAGTGTTGTTAGGGAAATGAAAGAAACGATTTCGTAAAAACTTGGTATTTAGGATGGTGGAAGGCTGGCCAGATTTGCACTGGCATCTTCCTGCTTGCCAAGCAGGCGTTCTTCTAATTGAACTACAGCCTTCCATTATGCGGGGAGACCGACCGGGCTCGAACCGGCATCCATTCAACCTTGGCAAGGTTGTCGCTCTTCCATTTGAGCTACGGCCTCCAATAGTCTCAATGATCAATGAATCAATTCTCCGTTTTCAAAACCTTGATATTGTCTTATGTTCAAGGCCAACAGCATTATAAAATAAATTATAGCTTGAGTGATTATAGCTGAAGTACAACGAAAACTAAAGTTATCAATTCTCAAAACGAATTGTAGCTGAAGTACAATGAAAACTCAAGTTTGTAGTAGGTAATGTTATTGGCTATTTTTTGCAGCAATGAAGGCGACAAATCGCCTACTACAGACGCTAATAATTGATAACTGATAACTGATAACTGATAACTGATAACTGATAACTGATAACTGATAACTGATAACTGATAATACCAAACTCTATATTGCACTACTATCAAGCATTGTCTGATGTTAAGCAGATTTCCAATGCTTTATCCCAAGTTGGTAAACTGATTCCAAAAGTTTGTGCCAGTTTTGTATTGGATAATACTGAATAGGCGGGGCGTTTCGCTGGAGTGGGATAGTCAGCGGTGGTAATGGGTAACATTCGGGG
>JAYQWI020000322.1:0-2786 GCA_035871815.2 Candidatus Parabeggiatoa communis | reverse complement strand
TCTGTAAACCGCAGAATTAAATAATCAAATACCATTAAGTCATTGTTTAATAAATGCTAAAAAAGGATTGGATTGCCTGATGAAATATTGCCCGTATTAAATGAGGATACTGATAATAAAATCAAGGTGGTTTTTAAAATTGGCCTAGAATCAATGAACAATGTTCAATGAACACTTCACTTCATAACACTTTGATATTCTTGATATACTGCTGGCCTTTTCGTTTCGTTCAAATTGAAATAAACTGATCGAAGCTACCCCCGGTTTATTCGTTTATTGACCTAATTCGTTGTACTATCTTGAGTTCAAAAAATTCGACAATCACTTTACCTTCTTCCATAGAGGGGCGATAGTACATTTTTACCGTTTGGGTATAGGGGTAAATAATTCGCGCCACGTTTTGAGATCGCAGTTTGGCAATTTGCGGTGATGAGATCGATTTTTCAGAAAATGCAGCGCCTGATAACACCCGTGCCCCATGGGAACTTGTGATATCGAAACCTTGCAATTTATTTTCAAGCTTAATACGTTCTGTCGGTTTGAGGTGAATATGGCCAGCTTGAAATTGTAGAACTATTTTTTCAAGGCTTGAGCCTTGATGTGTCGGGCCTGATGCAATACGTGTTGAATGATTCAGTATAGGTTGTTGAGTAATGGGTCTTGCAAAACCCCTGTGTACGATGGGTTTCCGAGCGTGGGGAGATGCATCGGCCTGTACTGGGCTGATTAGCGTTTTTTTAAGCGGTGTTTGGTCTAAAAGCTGATTAACACACCAAGTAAATAGTGCCATGTTAATAAGCAGAAGAATAAATAATACAACTGAGTTAATGAACGCTTTTAACATAACGGTATGATTCTCAGATACAAAGGCATAAACGAAATTTTTTTCTTCTCCCCTTTTGTCTATGCGAATGTTGAGTCTTATCAGTTATCAGTTATCAGTTATCAGTTATCACTGATCAATTCTCAGTTATAAAAACCACCTTGATCTCCAAGGCCAACAGGTTATCGAACAAACTATATAATTGATTTGACATCAATCCAGTCCTATCAGGATTCGCATTATCTTTCCCTTAAAGGAAAAGTCGCCTGTTAAGGGAAAAAGGGGGAATTTTATGATGATGCAAAGTTGATTTTGCAACAACTCATAAATGATGCAAGAAAACATGCCATCTTTTAGTCATGCTTATAATATGCATACTATCGTTTTTTTTAAAAAACGCTTTCATTCATTCTCATCTAGGGTTAGAATTTTCATTTGAAATGAATGAACCATAACCTAATTGTGGAATTTGATAATGGCCTTTATTGTTACTGATAATTGTATTCGCTGTAAATATACAGATTGCGTAGAAGTTTGCCCCGTAGATTGTTTTCACGAGGGGCCCAATTTTCTAGTGATTGATCCTGAAGAATGTATTGATTGTACATTATGTGAACCTGAATGTCCGGCTAATGCCATTTATTCAGAAGACGATGTGCCTTCTGAGCAACGACATTTTATAGCATTAAACGCCGAACTGGCCGGGCAATGGCCGGTCATCACTGAACGTAAAGATCCGTTGCCGGATGCCGAACAGTGGGATGGCAAACCTGATAAATTACAATATCTTGAACGCTAATGCTTAATAAATCACTTTAAGTTGTGATGGTAACCTATTATTATGAAAAGGTTAATGATAGCACAGCGAGACTAGGAACGATAAGTTTTGATGTAATTAAGCAAACCCGCCGTTGATGAATCGTGTCCCGCGATCTCAGCTTTAAGAGCGGGTAATAAAGTACTGGCTACTTGTTTACCCAATTCGACGCCCCACTGGTCAAAGGGATTAATGCCCCAACAAACGCTTTGTACAAATACTTTATGCTCGTATAATGCAATCAATGTGCCTAATATTTTAGGGGTTAATTTTTGATACATCAAAGTGTTAGTGGGCTGGTTACCCTCAAAAACGCGATGGGGCAATTGTTGCGTCAAGGGGTCACCCGATATGCCTTTAGAAGACAAGGCTTGCTTTGTTTCTTCTGTCGTTCTGCCCATCATCAAGGCATAAGTTTGCGCTAATGCGTTGGACAAAACGGCATCCTGATGTCCTGGCAAATCATATTGGCTTTCAATGGCAATCAGAAAATCAGCGGGGACTAAATGGGTGCCTTGATGCAGGAGTTGATAAAAGGCATGTTGACCATTATTACCAGGGGCCCCCCAGATAATCTCCGATGTCAGATAATCAACACTGTTTCCATCACGAGTAACGTGTTTACCCAAGCTTTCCATTACTAATTGTTGCAAATAGGCTGGAAAAAGTGCCAAGGCATAGTCATAAGGCAGTATCGCCTGACTGGGGGCCCCAAAGAAACTGCTGTACCAGACACCAATGAGTCCCATTAATACGGGTAAATTTTGCTCGAATGGGGCCGTTTCAAAATGCCTATCTAACTCGTGGGCCCCCGCGAGTAAAGCTTCAAAATTATCCATGCCGATCATCACGGCAATCGGTAAACCGATAGCGGACCATAACGAGTAACGTCCCCCTACCCAGTCCCAAAATTCAAACATATTGGCTGAGTCAATACCAAATTCAGTGACTTCTTGTGTAGCGGTACTGACGGCAACAAAATGTTTAGCGACTGCCTTTTCATCCCCCAATTGATTGATCAACCATTGCCGCGCACTTTTTGCATTAAGCAAGGTTTCCTGTGTGGTAAACGTTTTTGAGGCAACAATAAATAAAGTGGTTTCAGGATCAAGTTCGGCCAATGTTTCGCCAAGATGAGTACCATCG
>JAYQWI020000321.1:0-4911 GCA_035871815.2 Candidatus Parabeggiatoa communis | reverse complement strand
CTCTGCGCGAAGCGTGAGCAGACAGTTTGTGACATAAGATTTGTATGCATAGAGTCGTGTGGTTGTTTTGGGTATTTTATTTTTTTGGAATTGCCTTGATAACTGATAACTGATAACTGATAACTGATAAGTGGCCAGCTTATCTTGACACGAATTGACACGAATTATTAATCGTGAACAATCCCTAAAAATATTCATCACTCTGTAGGAGGAACGATGATTGTCCAGATAATAAAAGGGTATGTGCTATTTGACTTACGATGGCTTTTTGCACTCAGTGCAATGCTAATCATTTTTCCACAGTGTTCTTCGGCAGACACACTTTATGCCATTATTGCCGGCGATACCCGAAGCGAAATTATGGGTGCTGCCAATGACATTGCGCCTTCCGTTGAACATGATTTGGCCAATATTCACTCTTTTATTAAGCGCATTTCGACTTTCACTCATCTGAAAGTGGCACCTGAAAATATCCATCTTCTTCGTGGCAAAGAAGAGGGGAAAGCACTCACTGCCACTCAGTTAAAAACGCGCTTGAATAATCTATCGGTGACACCGAAGGATGTCATCATTTTTTATTATTCCGGTCATGGATTTCGTCTCAAAGGCAAATCGTCACCTTGGCCTTACATGAGTTTAGCAGGCGACTACCTAGAACAAGAAGCTGTGGCTTTGGATGACGTGATTAAAATGCTCCAGAACAAAAAACCGCGTTTTTTTATCGCGTTAGTCGATGCTTGCAACACGCTTGAAGAAAAAGTCAATGGTGACGATTTAACACCTCTTTCTGCAAGAGAAGACTTGCCGAGCTATAAGCAGATCGGCCAGTATCAACACTATTATCAAAAGCTGTTTGAAAACAGCAGTGGTTACATCATTGCCTCTAGTAGTATTCAAAACCAAAATGCTTATGGCGATAAAAATAAAGGTGGCCTGTTTACGACGGCCTTTTTGAACCACTTTTATGCATCAGCCGAAAAATCCTCTTCTCCCAGTTGGCATAGCATTATGGAAGAAGCCGCTAAGGTTATCTACGCCATTGACAAGCATCGCCAGATACACACCCAATTGCCACAATATGAAGTGAATCTGAAAAATTATACGTGGGATAGTGAGGCCAATGAAGAAGACAAATTAGTCGCCTATTTTCCAAATTATGGCATGGACAAAGAGATCAGTTTTCCGCAAAAAGGCTTAGTGGCATATTACCCATTTAATGGTAATGCCCATGATCACAGTGTGCATCAGCATCATGGTACCGTGGTGAAAACCACTTTAACAACGGATCGATTTGGACACCCCAACAGTGCCTATTTGTTTGATGGAAACGAGAGTTATATCAGGGTACCTCACCATGATTCATTAAACCTAAAGGGCGATTTTACCCTTTCCTTTTGGGTTGAACGCCATTCTGAACCCACGCTGAAAAATGTCCAAAGTGTGATTTCTAAAGGCAGTGATGGCCAAAATAGTTATTTGTTTCGAGATGCGGGTGGCACCTTTGCACTGTATGATGAAACGGGCCAAAATGATCAGATTTTTGCGGGATTATCGACCAAAAAATGGTACTTCATCACGGTAACGATAGATCAACGTCCCCAGAAAATGAGCTATTATTACGCTGTTTTGGGTGATAAAAAACTCAATGTCAAGGAAAAAACACTGTCTCATGACTATGAAATCAGCAATGAGTATCCTTTAGTGATGGGCAGACATTTTGGGAATCAAGAGGGTACAAGAGGCCCACTTGCCCATTATGAAGGCAAAATAGATGATATTTTTATCTATCAGCGGGCCTTATCCTTGTTAGAAATTCAAAGTTTATGGGATACAACCAATACGTCACGCGGCCCAGAAACGCCTGAAGAACAAGACAAGTTGTGTTTTGAAGCTCAAGATGACGGGTGTGGCGAAGATTGTGTCGAATTTTGCGGGAAACCGTGCGATAGGGTGTGTGAATGAATAATAACAACTACAAGGATTTGATATAAGAAAGGATAAGGCATGGCGTTTTATCATTATGTAGGGTGGGTAAAGATTGTTGCCCACCAATAATTAAATGTAGGGGGCCGGTAACGTGTTTTTGTTGCCTGCCCCATTAAAATTAATGTAGGGGGCCGGTAACGTGTTTTTGTTGCCTGCCAATAATTAAATGTAGGGGGCCGGTAACGTATTTTTGTTGCCCACCTATTTATGGAGCCAGTCTCATGAAAAAATCGGTTTTGGTTTTAAGCTTGTTATTAGCCGTCACTGAAAACACGATAGCGGCGGAGCCCAATGTAGACAGCGTTGCAGTAGACAGCGCCGCACTCCACTCTTTCCAGGTAAAAGAGGCGGCTAGAATCCGAATGCTCACGCCTGAAGAACTCACGATAGCGGCGGAGCCCCATATAGACAGCGCCGCACTCCACTCTTTCCAGGTTAAAGAGGCGGCTAGAATCCGAATGCTCACGCCTGAAGAATTGCAAAAACGGTGTTCTTTTTTGTGTAGAGGGCCTGGATATCGGAAAAAAATGTGTCAGGAAGCTCAAGACAGCGGGTGTGGCGAAGACTGTTTTGAATATTGTGGGGAACCGTGCGACAGGCCGTGTTTATACCTAAAACTTCCCAAAACGCCTGAAGTACTACAGCTTCTCAAAAGGCTTGAAAAATTGCAGCTTCCCAAAACACTTGAACGGCATGGAAGCAAGGGGCCCCTCACGCCAGCAGAACGGAAAAAACGGTGTTTTGAAGCTCAAAAAACAGGGTGTGGTGAAGACTGTCTCGAATTTTGTGGGAAACAGTGCAATAGGGCGTGTTTACGCCTAAGACTTCCCAAAACGTCTGAATCACGCTTCTTCATCATGCCACAACGACTGATCATCACGCCTCCAATACGGGAAAAACAGTTTGTACTACCGATGCCCATCACGCCACAACCGATGATCATCACGCCTCTTGAAAGGGAAAAACGGTGTCAGGAAGCTCAAGACACCGGGTGTGGAGAAGACTGTGTCAAATTTTGTGGGAAACCGTGCGACAGAGTGTGCGAATAACTACAAGGATTATTTATAATAAAGGATTAGATTGTCATGTTCCCCAATTTCTTATCCTATCATAAGCAATCCTTTTACTGATTGAATTTTCAGTTATATTTATTTTGCGGCCCTCTTTTCGTTCCAAATTTATTTTGCGGCCTGGTTTTCGTTCCAAATTTATTTTGCGGTTCGATTTTCTTGATATAACTGTACGTCATGAGATCGGGAAACGCTATAAGTACTGAACCATAAATTTTGAGGTATGTAATTAGAGACGCGAAGCATCGCGTCTCTTTGCGGTAAAATACCTGTTTATTTGTGGTTCAGTACTTATATAAGAAGGAATTGGATTGTGGAGCCACCTGGTTTAAATCCTTTATTATATACAATCCTTGTCGTTAGGGTTTAAAGGCGTTCCAGAAAAAACGTTTGACGTTGCTCATCCGTCAGGCCTTGACGTGGCAGCCTATCACGCGCATAGTCAATCAGATTTTGAGGCCTTGAAAAAACGGGAATCCGCCACAAGCGAGCCGTTTTATCTTTAGAAACCGTCACAAACTGCAGTTGTTGTTTATCAGCACTAAAAGCAACCAGAATCACGGGTTTATCATGCCCTGCCAATACCAACAATGATCTACCCGTTTTCACATCCCAAAGACGCGCAGTCTTATCATCCGAAACGGTGACAACACACCGTCCATTTGGACTGAAAGCCAGATGATTAATGGCCCTCTCATGCCCTTCTAACACCAAGCGTTGTTTACCCGTCTCCACATCCCATAAACGAGCCGTTTTATCCCAAGAAGTAGTGATCACCTCTTCCCCATTCGGACTGAATTTAGCCTGACTGACAGTACTAATATGGCCGTTTAATTCAAAGCGTTGTTGGCCCGTTTGAACTGCCCATAAACGCGCTGTATTATCCCTATAAGCGGTAGTCACCAGCAGCTGCCCATCGGGACTCAAATCGACGGTTCTAACCTCACCTTGATGGCCTGTGAAGATGGCTAATTGTTTACCTGTTTTAACCGCCCATAAACGCGCCGTTTTATCATTGGAAGCGGTCACAACATGCTGCCCATCTGGACTGAAAATCGCTTGATTGACGCGATCAAGATGCCCAACTAACACGGCCACAGCTTGGCCTGTTTGAACGGCCCATATCCGGGCCGTTTTATCTCTTGAAGCCGACACAATATGTTGTCCATCGGGACTCCATTCAACAGAATAGACAAAACGCTGATGTCCTTTCAAAATCGCAACGGGTTTACCCGTATCAACTGCCCACAAACGCACGGTTCTATCCATTGAAGCCGTCACCATTAAAGGTTCTACCGGACTAAAAGCGACATCCGTCACATCATCTGTATGGCCTGTCAGTTCAAAACGTACTTGACCGGTTTTCGCATCCCACAAGCGAGCGGTGCGATCCATTGAGGTTGTGACGAGCTGTTGTCCATTTGGACTGAAGGCCGCGCCAGTGATCTGTTTTTCATGTCCGGTAAACACAGTAACCGGTTGATTAATGTCAAGTTTCCATAAACGAGCGGTTTTATCCGCAGAAGCTGTCAGCACCGTTTTTCCATCATGACTGAATGTCGCATCCGTCACCGGTTTCTCATGCCCTGACAATCGGAACAGAGGTTTACCCGTCAAGCCCTCCCATAAACGCGCTGTTTTATCTGCCGATATGGTGACAATGCGCTGTCCATCAGGGCTAAAATGAGCCGAACTGACTTTCGCTTCATGTCCAGATAGCTCTGCCAATTGTTTTCCCGTCTGCACATCCCATAAGCGAGCCGTTTTATCACTGGAAGCGGTTACCACACGCATGCCATCTGGACTGAATACCGCTTGATTGACAAAACCCTCATGATCCATAAAGCGGCTCAGT
>JAYQWI020000320.1:0-3494 GCA_035871815.2 Candidatus Parabeggiatoa communis | reverse complement strand
AGCAGTGCAGCCGGTGCCATTGGTGCCTACGATGTTAATTCAGAATTAATCCAGATGAAGTACACCGATAAAAGAACGGCTATTCATATGGTACAAAACCATCCGTTTAATCCAATCGTGGCGGCTTGGAATTCTGCAACGCATGAATTTAATAAATTGTCTCCCATTGAGGTAAAACAATTTCATAATCAAATCTATGCCAAGGTTTTATCTAATACAAACCCACCTTATCATAATAAAGGAGGTATTCATGAAGTGCTAAGTTCTAGTGGTGGTGGTGCCTATTCCGTTAGTAATCAAGAAGTTAAAGAGGCACAGAAAAAATGGCATACATTCACCACGGTTAGTCTTGATCCAGCCGCTCTTGTGGCACTTGCAGGTTTGGTTAAGGCAGTAAAAAGTGGTGCCGTACAGCAAACCGAGTCGGTAATGCTGCATCTGACTGGTGGCGGTCTTGAGCAATCTATTAATACAAATAAGCTAAGACAAGTTATACCGGATATTTCTGTAGAAAAAACTCAAGTTAATCAGGCTATTGCAGAAGTAGGTCATTATTTGTCAACTATTCACTAAACAAAATTGTTCATTTTGTTGTATATTATTTTTCGCTATTTTCGGAGTTATCTTCAAAACAGTTTCTTTAATCAGGAAATATTAGATATGTCACAGGACTTTAAACCCACTTATTATCCACAAGAGTATCGCAATTTTTATTCGGCATTTGACAACTACAATGTGAAGTTGATTGAAATCGCCAAACCCGTGTTAGATTTTGAACCTGCTCGTATCTTGGATTTAGCTTGTGGAATTGGATTATCTAGCCTTGCGCTTCGGGCTAACTTCGCTAATGCACATATTTTAGGGATTGATATCGCGCCCGATATGATAGAACTTGCAAAGACATCAGTGCAAGATGCCAATATTGAGTTTCGATGCTCAGAAACAATGCTTCGCGATATTCCGAAAGGGACGATAGATATGGTGTTTGTTAAATCAGCCTATCATCATTTTGAAGATCAAATCACCCTTTCACACTTAAAAGAGGTTTTAAGCAAAAACGGAGTCATCGCAATTGCTGAAAGGACATCACGTTCTGCAAGATCGTATCCTTTACCTGACATTGCACGTCGTTATTGGGCAGATTATTTTGCACTGCCACGCGAGGAGAGGCGTTTTGTTGCGGACGACTCAATCAAACTGTCTGTCTGTAGCTATGGCGAATATGTGGATATAGCCGTAGAAGATTACGTTCTTGCACTGAAAAACCGTCAAATTTTTGGTACATGGGCACTTAAACAAGAAGTCATCGACCAATGGTTGGCCGAACAATCGCTCAAAAAGCTTGAAGCATTCACCGTGTTTGAGGAATTTTGGATGTATTTGTATAAACAAGTTATATAATAGCAAAGGTAGGGGCAATCCCTTGTGCTTGCCCCATTGCTGCTTTAGTTTTGAAATACCCTAATGGGAAACCCCCTCATGAAAAAATACGGCCTGATTTTAATCTGTTTGTTAATGACACACACGATATCCTCAGCGGCAACGGATGACTCAACCGTCAAAATCGCTTCCAAGTTACATACGGAAGGTGTCATTTTGGGTGAATTAATGACTCACTTGGTTAATCATGCTGGCGGTAAAGCCATTCATCTACGCGAATTGGGGGGCACCCATGTGATTTGGAAGGCACTCAAAAGAGGTGAAATCGATCTTTATGCCGAGTACACCGGCACGATTATGAAAGAACTTTTTCCCAACAGTCGGCTAAAAACAATTAATGCCATTCGTCAACGATTACTTCAAGACAATGTCCTTATCAGCAAACCCTTGGGTGTTAACAGCACTTATGCCATCAGCATGAAACCAGAAGTTGCCGCTCAATATAGTATTACTAAAATATCTGATTTGCGGCATTATCCCGATTTACGCTTTGGATTTACCGAACGGTTTTTAGCACGCAAAGATGGCTGGCAAAGTTTGCGTCAAACCTATCAACTACCACAAACGGATGTGCGCGGACTCCATCACTATCTCGCCTATCAAGGCCTCAATAGTGGTGCAATTGATCTCATGGATGCTTATTCGACTGATGGTGAACTCGCTTACTACAATCTACAGGTTTTAGAAGATGATTTACACCACTTTCCCGATTACTACCCACTGATCATCTATCGCGCCGACTTAGCAGAACGAATGCCACAAGTCATTGCTGCTTTACAGAAAATAGTAGGCAATATCACTGAAACCGAAATAAGACAGATGAATGGCACCGCGACATTAGATAAAGTGCCAGAAAGCAAAGTCGCCGCAGATTTTTTGGCGAAAAAATTGAACCTTCAAATCGACATTCCCGAAGAAACGCTCTTTAGTCGTTTGTATAAATTTACGATTGAACATCTCATTTTGGTGAGCATTTCACTGTTTGCGGCTATTATCGTCTCGATTCCATTAGGGATTTTAGCGTTTAAATCTAGCCGATTGGGTCAAATCATTTTAGGCATCGTCGGCATGATTCAAACCATTCCTTCCTTAGCCATCTTAGTGTTTATGATTCCCTTGTTAGGCATTGGCAATGTGCCGGCCATTGCTGCCCTCTTTTTATATAGTCTGTTGCCAATCGTTCGTAATACTTATGTCGGACTGCATGAGATTTCGCCCCAATTGAGAGAATCCGCCCAAGCCTTAGGCTTGCCCCCAATGGCGCGGTTACGATTGATTGAATTACCGTTAGCTTATCGTTCCATCTTGGCTGGCATCAAAACTTCCGCCATCATCAATATCGGCACCGCAACCTTGGGGGCCTTAATTGGGGCAGGTGGTTATGGGCAACCGATTTTAACCGGGATTCGTTTAGACGATATGGGTTTGATTTTACAAGGCGCGATACCCGCCGCCGTGTTAGCTTTATTAGTCCAAGGATTATTTGAATTAGCCGAAAAATGGATAGTGCCGAAAGGCTTGCAGGTGAGATCAAGATAATTGATAATTGATAGTCTGAATCATTTTGAATAATAACGACAAGATATAACTACAAGGATTATTTACAATATATAACTACAAGGATTATTTATAAGAAAGGATAAGTACCGGGCATTTGATGAGATCATCAGTCTGAACCTCATTCATTTATGGAGTGTATTTTTCGTTTATTTGAGTCATTGTTGCATAAATATTAGTAATTTATTGATTAAAAAAAATTTTAAGTCATGAGACTAAAATAGTAACTCATTGATTATTAAATAAAATTTCTGATTTATGCAACAACGCCTTTATTTGAGCGAAAACCAATCTAGTCTTTTCTTAAGTACTGAAGCATAAATTTTCAGGTATTTTAATAGAAGCAATGTTTATTTGTAATTAGAGACGCTTCGCGATCGCGTCTCTAAAATTCGCCGTTTCGTAGAGACGCGATGCCTCGCGTCTCTTTGCGGTAAAATACCTGTTTATTTGTGGTTCAGTACTTATAAACAATCCTTGTCGTTATATATAAACAA
>JAYQWI020000319.1:0-4113 GCA_035871815.2 Candidatus Parabeggiatoa communis | reverse complement strand
TTAATATAGGGGCTGCCTTTGCGTGTTCGCCCTTTTGCCGTCATTATCTGAAAATTGATAAAAACAAATAAGTAACATTTGCAGAGACGCGATGCTTCGCGTCTCTAATTACAAATAAACATTGCTTCTATTAAAATACCTGAAAATTTATGCTTCAGTACTTATCGTTTGTTCGATAATCTGTTGGCCTTTTCAATAACAAATATCAAGGTTTTGATAATTGAGAATAGCTCTTGAACATTAAGTCTTAACCATTTCACAACAACATAGAGGGCACTTGATTAATGAATAAATTATTCACTATTCTGATTTTCTTAGGTTTATTGGGGGGCGTTATTTGGCTCACGACGTCAAAAACCCCAGACTATTTATTAGACGAAGAGATGGCCGCTACAGAAACGGAGAACGAAGAAACATCGCTAGAAGACACCGAAGTCATGGTCGATCCGGGGTTAGCAGACTATCAAAAAACAGGTGGCGTTTCTGGTAATTTATCAACTGTCGGCTCTGATACACTCGCTAACTTGATGACTTTGTGGACAGAAGCGTTTAAACGACTCTATCCCAATATCAATATTCAAGTACAAGCAGCCGGTTCCTCAACAGCGCCTCCGGCTTTAACAGAAGGAACGAGTAACTTCGGGCCCATGAGCCGTAAAATGAAACACAAGGAAGGAGAGGCCTTTGAGAAAAGATATGGTTATAAACCAACCGAAATTCGCGTTGCGATTGATGCGCTGGCAGTGTACGTGCATAAGGATAATCCCATTCAAAGCCTCAGCATTCCCCAACTTGATGCCATTTTTTCTTCTACCCGAACATGTGGAGGTAAAGAAGAGATTACCACTTGGGGTCAAATCGGAGTAGAGGGTGCTTGGAAAGATCGTTCTATTCAACTATTTGGACGTAACTCGGTGTCAGGGACTTACGGTTACTTTAAGAAGAAAGCCTTATGCAAAGGCGATTTCAAAAATACGGTGAATGAACAACCAGGATCAGCTTCTGTAGTACAATCAGTGACGGCTTCTCTTAATGGGATTGGTTATTCAGGGATTGGCTATAAAACGTCAGGTGTGAAAGCGCTGGCATTAGGCAAAAACGCCGTTGTTCCGAGTGCAAGCAGTGTCATTGCTGAAGGGAATGAAAGATATCCTTTAGCCCGGTTTTTGTATATCTACGTCAACAAGAATCCGAATAAACCCCTGCCACCTTTAGAAACTGAATTTCTGAAAATGGTTTTATCCAAGCAAGGGCAACAGGTTGTCGAAAAAGACGGCTATGTGTCTCTACCCGCTAAAGTTGCCGAGACAGAATTGGCTAAATTGCAATAAGGAATATCAAAAAAATAAATTATCCCGCAGGGCTACTCTATGCCCATAAATTTGTAACAACTGTCGGCTCACGCAGAGCCGCAGAGCCGCAGAGAATGAGAGAAATTAAACAAACCGGCTTGAATTGCCTTTTGGGATAATTATTTTTTTGGAACTTCCTAAATCGTATCATATTATCAATTATCAACAGCTTGATATGCTTGATATTTAATGATAAGGGCAATCTATTATCGAACAACATTAAATTATAGGTTCGTTTGCCCTGTCAAAGGGCTATAAACCATTGTGTTTGTGATTAATACTTAAGGGCACCACCTTGTGGTTGCCCCTTTCTGTTATCTCCCCTCTTCTCCCTTTCCCGCTAAATATTGGACAATTTCACTCTCAATTTCATTCAGTCATTAAATCGCTCAACTATTCAATGAACAATATTCAATGTTCAATGCTTAATTATCAATTATCACATCTCATTATCAACAGCTAAAGATGCTTGATATTTAATGATCCTTTCCCCTTCCCAAAATCAGATAACTCTGATAAGTCAATCAATTCAACGATTACAAAAGTCTCTCGCCATCCCTCCACACCATAAAACTAAGTAATGCTATAATCGGTTCATAATGACATGCGAATTTTGAATTAGATTGACTTAAAAAATTAAATTTAAATAAAAGCCGTTAAACAGAACAAACTTAAAAAGTGTGAAAACGTGTTTCACATTTAGCGTAGCTTCAAATACCGTTTTTGCGCGCAAAAACTTTAGACTGAAAGCGTGAAAGCGTGAAAGTGATTGTGGTTTATTTCAATGAGATTTCAATGACTTTTACTATTGACTATCAATCTTTTATATCACTTCTCAACAATCAACTTAATCCCCAAACGAACCGATTCGATGCGAAGTCACTTCGCAATGCTTCGTAAATCCGTTGTACTTTTAGTATAGATTAAACACTATGCCTGATTTAGAAATATCAAAAAAACGAACTGATGATCCTTTTAGCCCAACGCAATATCGCTATTATTTGACTCCAGAATTGAATCAACGAATCAATCTGATTCAGCATTTGATACAAAACAGTGAACAACTCTTGTTTCTGTTGGCAGAAACGGGGTGTGGTAAAACCGCTCTATCGAAGCAATTGACAAAAATAGCAGAAAAAAATTGTGAACATTGGTGGATATATACCCTGAACAGCAGTCCCGCTTTATCTACCGAATCCTTGATAGCAACAATACTCGTCGCCTTTAATGTTCGTCAGGAGGGAAAACCGACTCAAGTGTTGCAAGAAAGTTTGCGTAATCATATTGCTGCCACCCGTTACAATGGGCAATTGCCAGTGCTATTGGTTGATGATGCCCATAAATTGCCTTTGGCAACCTTAAAATTTATCGTCGAATTAGCCATGCAAGGTGAACAACTCAGTCGTATGCGAGTCGTGCTGTTTTGTGAACCGCAAATCACCAGCATTTTAGCAACACCAGAATTTGAAATGGTACATAATACCTTAATTCATACACTGGATGTGCCCCCTTTTTCTAAAACCCAAGTTCGCGACTATCTCCAATTTCGATTACAAGATAGTCAATACAGTAACATTCATCCGTTTAGCAGCGATGTGATCAAAAAAATTTACACCGAATCGGAAGGCATTGTGGGAGATATCAACCTATTAGCGCAACAGGTTTTGCGTCAATTTGCCGAAGCCAGAAACGAACAACCCTTACCCCATTCCCTATCTTCTTCCAAATTGCTATGGGGCATACCTATCGTCATGGTATTGATTGGCATCGCTGTTTATTGGCAATCTCCAAAACCACAGACTTTACCACCTGATGTGTCTACAGAACAACCGCAACTCGTCACATTAGAGAACCAAGCCACCCAGCTTCAAACTGAAAAGACGACACCTCCCACAACCCTCGAACAGTTTTCCAGCTTCTCAATACCTAATAATGCCGATCAATCTGTCGAATCGACACGTTTCAATTCTGCCAATGACAGCGTTTTATCAGACTTAAAGCCGCCTCATGATGTCATACAAACTGAATGGCTAGGAGAAATTAAAAGAGAAAACTGGTTGCATCGTCAAAATCCTAATGCCTATACGTTACAAATATTAGGAGCCCATGATCGGCTGACTTTAAAAAAATTCTTGAAAAAACATGAACTAAAAAATGTCGCCCTGTTTCAAACAACTTATAACACTAAAGAGTGGTATGTATTAGTTTATGGTATTTATCCTAACCACAAACAGGCACTGGCAGCACGAGAAACACTGCCCCCCTCGTTACTAGAAAGCACCCAACCTTGGGTACGCAGCTTAGCCAGTGTACAAAAAAGTATTAACCAACGCTAGTGCCTACAAATGCAATACAGGTGAAAAGCGTGTAAGTGAGGGCGCATTTATAAAAGTATCAATCTTGCTTGAGTTGTACTGACTTAACTTAAGGAAGTTCCAAAAAAATAATTATCCCAAAAGGCAATTCAAGCCGGTTTGTTTAATTTCTCTCATTCTCTGCGGCTCTGCGGCTCTGCGTGATCCGACAGTTTGTGACATAAAATTTGTGTGCATAGAGTAACCCTGCGGGATAATTTATTTTTTTGATATTCCTAACTTCGCGTATCGGCATCGCGTTTTGGTTTCGAGGAGACGCAAGGCATCGCGTCGAAACGAGGCATCGCGGTTTCGAGGAGACGCGAAGCATCGCGTCTCTACAATGGAAACAATCCCTTCTTCTAAGTAGGGAGTACACAGAAAGATTTTAAACGCTATTTTCCAAA
>JAYQWI020000318.1:0-5157 GCA_035871815.2 Candidatus Parabeggiatoa communis | reverse complement strand
CTAAAGCAATTTCATGCTGTTTTGCCAGCAATTCTTCACACAATTCTAAAGCTTCTTGACCCTCTTCAGCCATTTCAACAAGATAGTCATCGCCAACGGTTTTTTTCAGTTCTATCTCTAGACTATCGCATATAGCCGGCTCATCATCAACACAGATAATAGCTAATTTATTCATAAGTTGTTAAACCCGTTTTCAATTATCTATCTTAACGAGTTCTTTATTATCCAAGGTTCTGATTGTCACTTCTGCTCTGGAGGACGTAGTGACGTTTTTGTGCTAAATTTTTATTATTTTAAGAATGAGATTGATCATTGATTTTAAATCATTTTTTAAAAATTAAACCCATTCACATTTTGAATGACTCCTGATTCTGGTTTCTAGTCTTTTAATTTGCTGGAAGTTGCTAAACCCGTTTTAATGGTCTCAAGTAATTCTTGACTATTCCAAGGTTTATACAAACAGCGGAGTAAATGACCTTCCTGTTGGGCACGTTCAATCGCGGTTTGATCTGCTTGTCCTGTGAGCATGACTTTAGCAATATGAGGCCATTTGTCATCAACCTGAATCAGTAACTCATCTCCTTTCATACCTGGCATAAGCCAATCTGAGATAATCATCAAAATCTGAATGCCTTCTTCATGCAGTTCCTCAATGATTTCCAGGGCTTCTTCTGCACTTTCAGCAAATTCATAGCGGTAGGTGTCATTAAATGCTTTGTTAAATTCGATTTCAAGCGTTTCCAATACCAGTGTTTCATCATCAACACATAAAATAGCGGCGGTTTGAGACATGAAATGGTTTTCTCTCCTATCAGTCAGTGAAAGCGTTTTGAGGGGAATACAATTTAATTAATATTTTTGATAAGGTTTATATGCTAACAAACATTATCGCGTGATAGGCAAGGATACCGTAAAGGTGGTTTGACCCGGTTCACTTTCTACCCTTATTGCCCCCTCGTGTTTTTTAATAATTTTTTGGACAATATCTAAACCTAAGCCACTGCCTTCGCCGGGCGGTTTAGAGGTAAAAAACGCTTCAAATATCTTTTGTTGAATGTTGTCAGGAATACCTGTACCACTATCGGTAATACAAACGAGGACTTGATTATCTTGCTCTGCCACCTCAATCGTTAAAGTGCCTTTATTCGTCATGGCATATAAAGCATTATGAACCAAATTAGTCCACACTTGGTTGAGTTCATCAGGATAACACAATAAAGGGGGTAGTGAGGCATAGTGTCTGATAACGTCTATCCCTTGTTTAAGTTGATTCTGATACAACGTTAACACGGTTTCAATGCCTTCTGTGATATCGGCGGATATTTTTTCACCTGACGAATCAAAACGGGCAAAATTTTTCAGAGCAAATATCGTTTTCGCGGCACGATCAGAGGCGAGGCTAATAGAGCGTGTGCTTTTTTGAACAATAGCAAATTGGTAGCCTATTTCTAATATAGCGAGACAATCCGGGGCTTTTAATAAAGGCAAAAAGGCTTCAATATCGTCATAAATCCCGATTTTCGCTAGATGCTCTGCAATACTGGCTGCATTTTCAATAGCGCGTTCTTGCAATTCCAGCGTCAACGCTTTTTTCAGTTTGCGTTTGTCTCGGGTAGATAAATTGGTGTTTCTCGATGCGGCTTGTTGCAGTAAGGCAAGGAAATCTTGCTGACGGGGTTCTGAGAGTGAGTGAAAGAATACGGGTAGCTGCTTTAAATCCTGCTCAATAAAATGAGCAATATGGCCGACTGATGAGCGAATCGCGCCAAGTGGTGTATTGATTTCATGGGCAATCCCGGCTACTAAATGCCCTAAAGCCGCCATTTTTTCAGATTGAATCAGTTCTTCTTGTGTGGCTTTCAGACGATCTAATGCGATTGCCAAGTCTTTAGCATGTTGTTCCTGTTTACGTTCACTGACCAATAATTTGAGATCACCATCAACGATTTCTTTAAACTGCCATAATAAGGCATGATAAAGTGAGGCATAGTGTCTCGTTTTGTTATCTAAGACGCAAATCGTTCCAAATATCTGATTATTAGGCCATATCAAAGGCACACCCAAGTATGAAATCATCTGTAATTTCACGTCTGGATTGTCTTTCCATTCGATATCTTCCAAGGCATTGGGTACATGTAACTCATCTCGCTGAGCCATCACCGTTTCACAGTATAAGCCGGTATTCAAATCCGCTTTTTCATGAACGTCATAAGGATTGTCTTCTGTTTGACTAGAAACCAAAACTTCGATTTGTGTCGAATGCACTTTCATGATAAGCCCGGCAGGCACTTCAAACAAGTCAGCCATCAAATCGACAGTCTTTTGCCATTTTTCCAAATAAGCATTTAAATTTTCACTGTTTTCCTTGGCAATCTCGGCGATGATATTTTTATCATCAAAATGATTAAGTGTTGGCATAAATTTGATTTATAGATGAATAATTTAATTCTCGAATAGCGAATAGCGAATAGCGAATAGAAAATAGAAAAATCAACGTGATATTCAATCTGTTATCCATTTACTAGGCTTTTTAAAGTGATTTATTTTTTTGTTTAAAATCATAACGTTATATTTTTATGTGTTTTAATGTGATGCTGATAAAAGTTTTGCCATTTGTGGTGAATGTGGTGAAGTGATTGAGCATTCTACAAAATTTTTTCAAAATTGGAAAATGCTAATCGAAATTAGCTAGATTAAGTTAGCGTTCTATTATACCTCGCATGATCAAACAATAAGGCAATTCAAACAAAAATAATTAATATCCCACCAATGGGGAGCATCAAGTGGGATTGCCCCTACCATGAGGCGGCAATCCCAGGCGCAAGCTTTCCTACCCATTCATCCGCATCAAGACTTTAAGATGAGTGGCAACGCTGCGGCCCAAGGCCGGTAAGTCATAACCCCCTTCTAGGGTTGAAACAATACGCCCTTTGGCATATTTGTCAGCGATGATCAATATTTCCTGTGTTACCCAGGCATAATCCTTTTCGTGCAAGTGCATCAAGGAGATGCTATCGTCTTCATGGGCATCAAAGCCGGCTGAGATAAAAATCATTTGTGGCGCAAATTTATGTAAGGCAGGTAGCCAGTGCAAAATCACCGCTTCACGAAATTTATCGCCGCCAGTGCCGGCCGGGAGGGGCACATTAATGATATGCTCACTAAAAGTATCGGCCCCACAATGGGGATAAAAAGGATGTTGAAAGGTTGAACAGAACAAGACACGCGGTTCATCTGTGAAAATGGCCTCGGTACCATTGCCATGATGGACATCAAAGTCTACAATCGCTACCCGATTTAATCCATAATTTTCAATGGCATGAGCGGCCCCGACGGCGACGTTATTGAAAAAGCAAAAACCCATCGCCTTATTTCGCAAGGCATGGTGTCCAGGGGGACGAATATTACAAAAGGCTACGTTATGTTTATGGGTTAAAACTAAATCGGTCGCCTGAACGACGGCACCTGCTGCGCGTAAGGCCGCTTGTGGCGTTTGTGGCGTTAGCAGGGCATCGGGATCAATGTAGACATAACCGTCCGTTTCAGTATGCTTAATGATTTTATCAATATATTTGCCCTCATGCACTCGTGCCAATTGTTTGCGCGTTGCTAATGGGGCCTCATAATAACGTATCAAGTCTATCAATTGAGAGGTGGCGAGTTGATCTTCTATGGCATGGATTCTGGTGGGATTTTCTGGGTGTCCACCGCCCATTTCATGGAGTAGGCAATCAGGATGATGAAGATAGGCTAAAGGCATGATCCATTTTCCTCCTTATTGATAATTTGAGGTTGTACTGCAATGTGAGTGACTGATTGAAATAAAAGCTGATTGTCACGGATTTTGGGGACAGTCATAAATAGAATATTGAAAAATCCGTAAACTTTCATATTATAATAAACTTTCATACTTTATTTTATAAGGAGTCAACTTCATGAAGTTTGTTCACACGATGTTCATAACGGGCATATTAGGCAGTGCGGTTTTGTCTATGTCCAGCGTTCAAGGCGAACCCTTACCCTATAAGCCACCGATTCCAGCGGATAATCCACAAACGGTGGCTAAAATTGAACTCGGTAAAACCTTGTTTTTTGATCCGCGCCTTTCCAGTAGCGGCACGGTATCCTGTAATTCCTGCCATAATGTCATGGCCGGGGGGGAAGATAATCGTCCCAATTCGGTTGGTGTAGAGGGACAAACGGGCGGACGTAGTGCGCCAACGGTTTGGAATAGCGCCTTTTTAACGGTGCAGTTTTGGGATGGCCGTGCCCCATCACTGGAAGCGCAAGCCAGAGGCCCTGTCACGAATCCGATTGAAATGGGCATGAAAGATTGGGATACGGTGATTAAACGCTTGGAAAGCATTCCTGGTTATGAACCCCTGTTTCAAGCCGCATTCAGTGGCCCAAATTCTATCACGGCCGATAATGCGGTTAAAGCTATCGCAGCCTACGAGCGGACGCTGATTACACACGGTTCACCTTATGATCGTTACCAGAAGGGTGAGGAAACGGCATTGACTCAGCAACAGGTGAAGGGCTTAGAAACCTTTATTAATATAGGGTGTTTTACGTGTCATTATGGGCCGAATTTTAGTGGCCCCTCAAGGCAGAATCAGATGGGCAAAGGATGGTTTCAGAAATTTCCAACTATTCCGGGCAGCCCATACGAAACCCAATACACGTTATTGGACGATAAAGGCCGTTATGAAGTGACTGGTGAGGATCAGGATAAGCATGTCTGGCGTGTGCCGACATTACGCAATGTCGCTTTGACAGCCCCGTATTTTCACAATGGTGCCGTGCCCACACTTGAAGAAGCCGTGCGTGTGATGGGGAAAACCCAACTCGGTAGAGACTTGAAAGAGGGCGATGTGCAAAACCTTGTCGCCTTTTTAAACGCCTTAACGGGGGAATTTCCAAAACAGACGATGCCGCAGTTGCCAAGTACGCCGGGTAAAAGTTTCACCGCCGGAGAATAGGATTGTATCTGTAGAGACGCGATGCCTCGCGTCTCTCGTTTATGTATCATGGCCGGAGAATAGGATTGTATATGTAGAGACGCGATGCCTCGCGTCTCTCGTTTATGTATCACGGCCGGAGAATAGGATTGTATATGTAGAGACGCGATGCCTCGCGTCTCTCGTTTATAGCTAT